>CAMWUH010000013.1 GCA_947177325.1 uncultured Bacteroidales bacterium | reverse complement strand
AAATCCTTAATTGTGAAAAAAGAATAAAAAAAATTAATTAAAATTTGATGATATTCAAAAAAATGCTTATCTTAGCGCCCAAATATGTCAAATTTGCCTTAGATCGAGCAATATTAGAAGAATTTGTGACACAAAATTACCCTCAAAGGCTATAAAAAAACGTGTTGACCCATCCCTTTTGATGATGTAGGACAGATTGACATTTTCAACGTTTCAAAATATCTGCTTTTTCGAAATAATCAATCATATACATAAAACAAATCCCAAACGAATATGAAAAAAGGTTTACTTGCCGTTGCTTGCGCGTTTATGCTGGGAATGTCGGCTTATGCACAGGCTGAACAGGAAGTGGTGTTTGTAGAAGACCCTTCTCAAGGCTACCTCTTTAATCGCTTTAAAGACAACTGGTTTATCCAGGCACAAGGCGGTGGCAACGTTTTCTTGTCGCCCGGCGACTCACACCGCGACCTTATCGACCGCTTTGAACCGGCAGCCGGCATTTATGTTGGCAAATGGTTCTCTCCCATTTTGGGTATGCGCATCGGCGGTGAGTTTCTTAAAACTAAAGGCTTATCGGAAGTAGCCGATGCTCCCGGTGTACAACCCGGCACAGGTATGGTCGACGGCTACTACAAACAACGCTTCATTCACCTCGGCCCGAGCTTCGATGTTATGTTAAGCCTCATCAATTGGTGGGGTGGCTACAGCCCGACACGTGTTTACGACCTCCAACTCTATGCAGGTGGCGGTTGGTATTACACCCTGACCCGAGACTATAACCGTAACGGTCATCACTACCACAACTGCAAGGATAACGTGCTTGAAGTGCGCGCAGGTTTGATCAATACTTTCCATGTCAGCAAACACTTCGATGTTTATCTCGACATGCGCTTCACCGCGCTCGATAACCACCGCGATGAACCCGATTTGCGTTGGAACAAAACCAGCTATGACCTGGCCGCTTATCTTGGCGTAGCTTACCGCTTCAACCGCACTCAATGGTATCCGCCGGTTGTGCCCGTTTGTCCCGAGCCTGAAAACTGCGACCCTCTGCGTCAACGCTTGGCTGATGCCGAAGCTAAAATCGCTGACCTTGATGCTCAGTTGAAAGCTTGCCTCGAACGCCCCGTTGAAGTTGTTAAGGAGGAAGCTCCTGCTCCCAAAGCACCTTTGGCTACAATCTACTTCCCCATCAATGTTTCAAAATTGACTCCGGAAGACGTAAGAGTGGTCAACGCAGTTGCAGAAGTTATGAAAAACAACCCCGACACCAAATATGTGGTTACAGGTTGGGCAGATAACTACACCGGTAACGATCGAATCAACACCAATCTTCGTAAAAACCGCGCAGCATCAGTTGAGCGTCAATTGCTCAATGCAGGCGTTCCCGCAGGTCAGTTCACCACTACGATTAACGCAGGAAACTTGGTTGACCTCGGCGAAAAATTCGTAGCACTTGACCGCGCTACCACTATTCAAGAAGCTGAATAATAAATCACACCTTATTTAGAAAGCGCGATGCACTTCGGTTGCATCGCGCTTTTTTTAGTTGTTGGCTATTATGGACTTTTTCGGATTAGATGAGGCTTATGAGATTTGAGACGGATAGGATAGGGAGTTCCGCGAGTTTTGAGTCGGAACGGGTCTTTGGGTTGGAGAAATTTTTGTAATTTTGCATTGGAAAATCGAGTTCAGAGATATTCAATATCAATAAAAACTAATTCGTTGAGAATAAATGTTTTAAAATGAAATCAGCGTTTATTAAGAAATTAAAGCCTTGGATGTTGCCAATAGCAATGTTGCTCGGGGTGGTGCTTCACAATTATATAGGTCATGTCGCTTTTTTGTCGAAGTATTTGATTTTCATGATGTTGTTGATAACGTTTACGAGAGTAACTCCACGCAATATCAAGCCTGATAAATCAATGTTGTGGTTGTTGCTTATTCAGGTAGGCGGTGCAGTGGCGGTTTATTATGCGCTCAGATGGTGGAGCGAGGATGTGGCACAATCAGCTTTTATTTGCGTATTCTGCCCTACAGCGACCGCTGCGCCCGTTATTACGGGAATGCTCGGAGGAAGTGTAGAAAAGGTTGCGGCCTACAGCTTATTGAGCAATTTAGTGGTAGCCCTCACTGCTCCTCTGCTTTTGGCTTATATAAATGAAAATGCCGGGATTAGCTTTTTTGCTGCAATGAACAACATTTCGATAAATGTGTTGCCGTTGATATTGGGTCCGTTGGCGGTGGCATTGATTTTGCGAGGTGGTGTTCCAAAACTTCATTCGGCTATTGCCAACCATCAGAGCCTGTCGTTTTATATTTGGGCTATTTCTTTAATTATTGTGGTAGGAAATGCAGTCAGCTTTGTTATGAAAGAGCCGGCTTCTATGGTGCCGGAGATGATAGTGATGGGTGTTATTTCGTTTATTCTTTGCGTAGGACAATTTTATTGGGGTCGGAAGGTCGGAGCTAAATATGGCGACAAGATTGCTGCCGCACAATCGTTGGGACAGAAAAATACAGTTTTGGCAATATGGTTAGCGCTGACCTATTTGAATCCTGTAGCATCGGTAGGCCCGGCGTGTTATATTGCATGGCATAACGGCGTAAATTCTTATCAGATATATAAGAAGAGTAAAAAGAAGTAAGGGAATGTTGTTGATTTAACATAATTTTGTTAAATTTGAGGAGAATAATGCTCGGTAGTAGCGTTATATATTGAAGTAGCGAGAGGAATATCTTGTTACTACATGTTATTGACCCATATTTAAGAAATTCTGACGCAATAATTATGACTAATGTTTATGAAATGATTTCGAGCCTGTCGCTTTTCAGCGGAGCGACCAAGGAGCGAATAATTGAACTATCAGGTAAGACAAAATTTCACTTTCTAAAATATCTTGAAGGAGAAGAATTGATTAAGGCCGGCGACAAGTGCACCGATTTGAAATTTATTATTTCAGGAAAGGTCAGGAGCTCTATCACCTCGGCTGACGGACGATTTACCGTTGCACAAACATTGCAATCGCCCAACGTCATAGCTCCGGATTATGTTTTTGGCCGTTACACTCAATATCCTTGTGATGTGGTGGCAATAGAGCCAACTTCAATAATGCAGGTTGATAAGATGGAGTATCTGAAAATCTTGAACTCTGATCCTATTTTCCTGATCAACTATTTGAATTATCTATCGCGCAACGCACAGAAGGGAATTACCGGCGTATTGGCTGTTGCAACCGGCAGCCTTGAGGAGCGAATAGCCGTTTGGATAATATGTATGACACAAGCGGGGGCAACCGATGTAGAATTGATATGTCGGCAGCGCGATTTATATTCATTATTTGGAGTGCAGCGATCGTCGTTGATCTCGGTTTTGGAAGATATGAAACGGCGCGGTTTGATTGACTATGAACAAAACAAAATAATGGTAACTGACAGGGCCGGCCTGATAGATGTCATGTCGGCAAGAGTAGGTTAACAGTGGTAACACGCTGCAAAATCGGTATTAATAGGCGCAATAATTCTATATCTGCGTCTATATTTTTTGTTTTTGCTTGAATATTTAAATTGCTGAATATTAATATAATTATATCAATATTCAATCTATATTGTCTATAAATGGCCCTTACATGACCTTCGGCTGTATTGAAATAAGGTCATAATGTAGTAATTTTGTATTGCAAAAATCGAGCAGCTGACAAAGGTCACGTTTCTCGATTTAGGATTAAAGACAAAATAAAGGATTTGTTAGAATTGAATTTAGGAATTAGTTTTAGGGTTAGTAATAACTTTTTTGGAATTAGTGCTTAGGTAAAATTATAGGTAATAATCGTGTTTTATGTTAGGTTTGTATGAACCTCCAAAGGAGGTCAGAAACAAGAAAGCCGCTTCGAGATGAAGCGGCTTTCTTGTTTTACAGAGTAAGAGTAGATGTATTTTTTTTTTAGACGAAGGTGAGTGTCGGGATTTTGGAAAGCTGACCTCGGAGAAGTTCAATGTTGTCGCGGCGGGTTGACAACGTCATTGTGCAGATGTTGTCAAACGATTGCTCAAGGATGTAGATGCCGGGTTGCTTGGCGAGCTTCATTACATCGTTCATTGCCTCGTATGCATAGGAAAAGGCAATATTGGCAGTTTCGTGGCAATGGATGATTTCGGCGGCTTCGATTGCCTCTCTGGCAGCTTCTCGATAAGCAACAATCAATCCTGATGTTCCGAGTTTAATTCCACCGAAATAACGCACCACAATTATTATGATGTTAGTCAGGCCAAAAGAGTTGATTTGGCCTAAGATTGGTTTTCCGGCAGTGCCTGACGGCTCGCCGTTGTCGTTGCTTTGGAAAGTCAGTCGGTCAGCACCTAACATGTAGGCCCAGCAAACGTGGCGCGCGTCGAAATATTTTTTTTGATATTGTTTGATTATTTCTTTAGCTTCGTCAACCGATGCAACGGGATGGGCAAATGCCATGAACTTTGACATTTTTTCACGGTAGATGCCTTCGGATGGTTGGGAGATAGTTGAGAAGCAGTCGGCAGCCATAGCAGAGTCAGCTATAAAAAGTGCAAGCTGTTATTTACGATCAAAGAAGGGATTTTTGGATGATACGGAGAGGGAGATTGCCAAGATACCTTTACAATCAGGGAGGAGATTGCAGCGCATGGCGGCCATACCGGCCGAGTACATCACGCGGCTGTCGAGGCGGAGATCGGCAGCCAGGCTCACAGCCGAACCGATTGCTATGCCAAGGTCAACCTGATTGAACGCACAGGGTACATCCTCCGGACGCTCGTTGCATTTGGAGTAACCGCAATGGGCGCAGTTGAGCCCCATTGGCATAGGACGGTAGCCGAGCAGGATAATCGCGTCGGCTTGGAGAATGTTGTTTCCGTCGCGCTGAAACACCGGTCTTTGGGTTTCTTCAAAAAGTTGAAGCATTTGATTGGAGAGAACGTGGATATCGTCGCCCTCAATCATAACAGCTTCAATAATGTCAACACCTCGGGCTTTAGGGGCTGTGCGAATGGCGTTGAGGATAAGACGGCCGGCCTCGATAACGGCAGAATGGGCGCTATCGCGTTGATTGATAATCATATTGCAGGTGATAGAATAGATTATATGATAAGCATAGCGTCACCGTAGGCTCCGAAGCGATAACCCTCTTTGATAGCGATAGAGTAGGCTTTCATAATGAGGTCGTAACCGCCGAAAGCAGCGACGAGCATGAGCATGGTTGACACCGGCATGTGGAAGTTAGTAACCATTGAAGTGGTTACTGTGAAGTCGTATGGAGGGAAAATGAACTTGTTGGTCCAGCCTTCGTAAGTTTTCATTTTTCCGCCCATGCTGACCGCTGAAGAGATACCTCGGAGCACCGAAGCGCCAACGGCACAAACTTGTTTGCCGTTGTCCTTTGCGTGATTGACTATATCGACTAATTTTTGATTAACGTCGATTTGCTCAGAGTCCATGCGGTGTTTGGTGAGGTCTTCCACGTCGATTTCGCGGAAAGTGCCGAGGCCCGAGTGAACGGTGATAAAACCCTGCTCCACGCCTTTGATTTCAAGACGCTTGAGGAGCTCGCGGCTGAAATGGAGCCCGGCGGCGGGGGCTACGATTGCACCCTCGTTGCGAGCGAAAAGGGTTTGATAGTTGTCGGCATCTTCGGGAGTTGCATCGCGAGTGATATATTCAGGCAGAGGGGTTGAGCCCATTGCGTAGAGGTTTTCTTTAAATTCATCGTGAGGGCCGTCGTAGAGGAAACGGAGCGTGCGGCCACGCGAAGTTGTGTTGTCAATAACCTCGGCTACCATAGAGTCATCTTCGCCGAAATAGAGCTTGTTGCCGATGCGTATTTTACGCGCCGGCTCAACGAGCACGTCCCATAATTTGTGCTCCTCATTGAGCTCCCGGAGGAGGAAAACTTCGATTTTGGCGCCTGTTTTTTCTTTGTTGCCAAACAAGCGGGCGGGGAAAACGCGAGTGTCGTTAAACACCATCACGTCGCCTTCATCAAAATAGTTGAGTATATCTTTGAAGATATGGTGAGAGATTTCGCCGGTTTTACGGTCAACGACCATAAGGCGACATTCGTCGCGGTTAGGGGTGGGTTCTTGGGCGATTAGTTCGGAGGGCAGCTTGAATTTAAATTGAGAAAGCTTCATGCTATATATGAGTTTTGGGATAAATTCTTGATGGAGTTGGCCGGAGGATGTAGTGGCCGTCGAAGAAGTTGAGAGATATTTTTGATGAATTGAGTGTGATTAATTGCGTTCGGCAGAAGAGGAATGGATGAGCTTGTCGGCTTTGTTTGAGTGTCCGGATGGATTTGTGGAGGGGGCATCATCTTCATCAGGCATCTCGATGGGGCAAGATCTAATGAGGTCGACCGCTTGGTCGATTGACAGGCATTGGTCGATTGAGGTATCGCCTACCCGAGTGCGACGCAGGGCCGACAGATGGGCTCCGGAGTTGAGTGCCTGACCGATGTCGCGTGCAAGAGCGCGGATGTAGGTGCCTTTACTGCAAACAATCCGGAGGGTTATTTCAGTTGGGGAGAAATTGAGTAGTTCAATTTCGTCAATGACAAGAATTTTGGGCTTGAGCTCAACTTGCTGACCGGAGCGGGCCATTTTATAGGCACGCTTTCCATCGACTTTGCAGGCCGAGAAAGAGGGGGGTACTTGCTCTATGCGACCAATGAATTGAGGGAGAACCTGCTTGACAAGTTCAAGAGTTATATGGTCGGTAGGGAACGTGGCATCGATTTCAGTTTCGAGATCAAAGGACGGGGTCGTGGCTCCGAGGGTGAGGGTAGCTACATACTCTTTGACTCCGGCCTGCAGTTGCTCAATGAGTTTGGTTGACTTGCCGGTGACAATAATCATCACACCGGAGGCGAGGGGATCGAGAGTGCCGGCATGGCCCACTTTCATTTTTTTCAGACCGAGCCGACGGAGCATAGTGGAGCGGAGTCGCTTGACAGCGTCAAATGATGTCCAACCGAGCGGTTTATCAATATAGAGAGTTTCGCCTTTGAGAAAATTCATCCTTTACTACTTGAAGAATATGCAAATCAAGCCCATGATTACGCAGTAGACTGCAAACCAATAGAGCTTGCCGCGCTTAACAATGTTGAGCATCCATTTGCAGGCAATGCAACCTACAACGAAAGCTGAGATGAAGCCGATGACGAGGGGGAGCAGGCCGACAGATACTTCGGCGGCAGCGGCATCGCCCGAGCCGGCGATCATATCCTTGACATCGAGGAGAGCTTCGCCCAAGATAGGGATAATGACCATAAAGAAAGAAAATTGAGCCACGCGGTCGCGGCGGTCGCCGAGCATAAGACCGGTAGCGATGGTAGTGCCGGAGCGGCTGAGTCCGGGAATTACAGCCATAGCTTGGCTGAGGCCAATGATAAAGGCATCAATAAAGGTGATGTCGCGGCCACGGCGCCAGGGGTTAGGCTCACCTTGAATCAGGTTGGCTTCCTGTTCAGGCTTGGCACGGAAAAGGTAGGCAAATGTGAGCAGAGCAGCTGTAATCAAAAGGGCGCAGCCGACAACAGTCAAATTGCCGTCAAATAGAGCTTCAATTTTATCTTTGAAGAATAGCCCGACAATCATTATGGGGATAGCGGAAACGAGGAGCTTGAACACGTAGGTGGTGTTGGCGTCGTTTTTGAAGCCGAAGAAAGATTTGATCAGTGGCACGAACTCATGCCAGAGCACTACGATGGTTGAGAGCACGGTGGCTACATGGAGAGTGATGTCAAATTGCAGGGCAGTGGCGCCGGGGAGGTCCATGTGGAGAATGTCGCGGCAAATTTGCAAGTGGCCTGATGAACTGATGGGAAGATACTCGGCTAAGCCTTGCACAATACCCAGAATGAGTGATTCAATCCAAGTCATGAATGAATAGTTTAAATGTGGAGTTTTGAATTATCGGAAAGGATGGACGGCATAAAAACAGCTTGCCCGGAAGTGGGTCGCCGAAAGGATTCAGGAGCGTTTGCGGCGGGTCCACATGATAGCAACAGCCATGGCCACAAAGCCAAGGAAGGCAATGGCGGGTCCGATGATGATGCGGCGGGTGGAGAAGATGTCGGGATTGAATTGCTCATCGGTTGATTTCCCGCCGAGCATCAGTAGAAAGCCGATAATGATAGCCACAGCGGCGCCAATCATAATATAGAAGTTGGTGCGCGACAATGGGAAGTTACCCGGCTCAACTTTTTCAATTATAGTGGATTCGGATTTTGCTTTTTTTTGAGTTTTGGGTTGTAAGGGGGAAACCTTTTTGTTGGGTTGAGAAACCATAAAAGTTATGAGATGAGGTTGAACTAAACGGATTAGAAAAGCTCGTCGTAGCTTTGCTTGAGATATTTGTTAGTGGCGAAAAGAGCGGCTAAAGCGCATATAATGATGCCGACAACATACATAGCGGCAATGACGATGACAATCATGGGGATGGGGAGAGTTACACTGATTTCGCGGGCAGTGTCAGGGTCGGTGCCGGCAATCCAGCGAAGGCCAATGAGCAGAAAGGACGCGATGGTGGCGGCAATTATGCCGTTGACCACGTTGCGGCCGATGATCGGGCGGCGAATGAATCCGGCAGTAGCGCCGACGAGTTGCATGGTGTGGAGGAGGAAACGGCGGGAGTAGATGGTTAAGCGCACGGTGTTGTTAATCAACACGAACGACACAATCAGTAGGGCAATGGCAATGGAGCCGAGGATAAGGGTGATGGTGCGGATGTTGGCGTTGATGTTGTCGACCATGTCGTCGTGGACTGTAACCTGGTCAACTATGGGATTGTTGCGCAATGGAGCTACGATGGCGGCAATAGAGTCGGATGAAGCGTATTGGGCTTTGACGTTGACGGTAAATTCGTGTTGGTAGGGGTTAACACCAACGGCCTCGATGATGTCGAAGCCCACGAGTTTTTCTTCCTGGGCGAGGATTTCGTCGGCTGAGAGAAATGAGTAGTTGGAGATATAAGGAGCGTGGGTGAATTGCTGCTTGAGTGAGTTGATTTGAGCTTGGTCGACATTGTCGTTGAGCACGATAGTGAAGCCCATGTTTTCTTTAATTGAACGGGTGACAGACGCAGCAGCGATTGACAAAGCCCCGATAATGCCTAAGATAAGGAGCACGAGGGCTACGCTGATGGTGGCAGTTATTTGCTTTGACGCGCCTGAAAACAGTTTTTTCGGTTGGGCCTTCATATAATAATGTGATATGGATGGATATAATTAGCGGAAATATCGTGCAAAGTTACGACATAAAAAAGCGTTTGTCAATAGTTTGGGGTGATTTTTTGTCGTGAAAAAAAGTAAAGACGATCGTGAACGGGTGTAAATAATTTAAGGAGCTTATGAGATTTTCTTAGGTAGCGTCAGGGCCGGGAGGCGGTCGCTGCAGGTCGGGAAGCTGCAATGCAGATGGGTGTCGGAGAGGTTGGCCGAAAGAAATAAAAGTTGTAAATTTGCAGTAAAAGATTTCGTCAGGGAGTTGCTTTGCAGTAAATCCCTTTAATTTAAAAACAGTTGGATTAGCAGATGGCTATTGAAATAGATGTTGACTCGGTGTTGCGGAGTCGCGCTCCCGGAGTGCGACGGCTGATGCCGCGATGGCTTGTCAGGAAACTTGAGAGATTGGTGTGTCAAGATGAGATGAACGCGCTGCTGCGTGATGGCGACGGCTTGGAGGGTAGTGATTTCTGCCGTTCGGTGTTGCAGCATCTTGACGTTAAGGTTGATGTTGTCAATGCCGAGAGGTTGCCGTCGGCGACCGATAAACGTGTGGTTTTCATAAGTAACCACCCACTGGGGGGGCTTGACGGAATAGCGCTGATAGACATGGTAAGCCGCAGATATGGCGTAGAGCCGCTGTTTATAGTAAATGACTTGCTGATGGCTATAGAGCCGTTGCGGAGTGTGTTTGTACCGATTAACAAGCATGGCGCTCAGAGCCGGGCTGCAGTCAAGGCGGTAGACGACGCATTTTCAAGCGACAGACCGGTAATAGTGTTCCCGGCAGGATTGTGCTCGCGACGAGGCAAAAAGGGCAAAATCGCAGACCTGGAATGGCAAAAAATGTTTGTTCAGAAAAGCATAAAATCGGGGAGAACGATAATTCCGTTGTTTTTTAATGGCGAAAATTCATCATTTTTTTATAAATTTGCACAATGGCGTCAACGCCTTGGCTTGAAATTCAACATAGAGATGGTGCTGTTGCCCCGCGAAGTGTTCAAGGCCAGGGGAAAACGCTTTGAAATCAGAATAGGAAATGCACTGACGGCGCAGCAAACGGCAGCGTTGGGGGCAACCCCGCGCGAGCAAACCGAGAAGTTGCGCAACCGTGTTTATGATATGTCGACAAAAAATGCAACAACCGATAATTGACACAGTAGAAACAGAACTTATTGAGCGCGAACTGACCCACGACAGATTTCTTCGCACCACCAACAAGGGAGGTAATGAGCTCTATGTTGTTGATGCACACACTGCCCCCGCCACAATGCGCGAGATAGGGCGACTGCGCGAGATGACGTTTAGAGCCGCCGGCGGAGGCACCGGCAAGGAGTGTGATATAGATGAGTTTGACACTATGACACCGCCCTGCCGGCAGCTGATAGTCTGGGACCCCGAGCATAAGTTGATATTGGGGGGATATAGGTTTATCATAGGTAATGATATTAAAATTGAAGCCGGGAAACCGAGAATTGCTACGTCGCACATGTTTGAGTTCTCTCCGGAGTTTCTGCGCGATTATTTGCCTTACACGATAGAACTTGGACGGTCGTTTGTGCGCACGGAATATCAATCGTCGAGGGCGGGAGCAAAAGCGATTTTTGCGCTTGATAATTTGTGGGACGGCTTGGGCGCGCTGACGGTGTTGCACCCCGAAATCAAATACTTGTTTGGCAAAATGACGATGTATCCCAATTACAACAGGGAGTGTCGCGACATAATATTGCATTTCCTGAACACTCATTTTCCCGACCACGAGCGCCTGGTAGTTCCGATTACGCCGTTGCCCACAACTCCTGCCACAGAGATAGCTGACCTGTTTCATCACGACTCATTTAAAGAAGATTATAAGGTATTGAACAGTTATGTGCGTGCTCATGGCTACAATATTCCGCCGCTGGTGAATGCTTACATGAGCCTGTCGCCGACTATGAAGTGTTTCGGTACTGCAATCAACGACCTTTTCGGCGATGTAGAAGAAACCGGAATATTCTTTGCGATAGAAGATATATTTGAAGAGAAAAAACGACGCCACATAGAGTCGTTTGTTAATGAAAAAAGCAATATATGAAACGCTTTATAATTATAGCAGTTGCGGTAGCAAGTATGTTGGCTTTCCACGGGAGAGTCAATGCCCAAACTGCAGCCACGGAAGCAACCGATTCCATTGTGAAGATTACTGACGGGGCTGAGTCTGCGGCAGTTGCTGGCAGCCCGGTGACTGATACCGCTGTTAAAGTTGCCGCGACGCCCAAGCCTTGGACGCTGAACTATGAGGCCGAATTGCTGATGGCCGGAGGGAGCAATAAATTCGCACCATATTATATAATGAGTAATCGGCGCGGAGTTATCACCCAAGCCGGCGATGCGTTGTTGCGACTCAAGGCTATGCATGATGTTGACTACAGCCAGCGGTTCAGTTACGGCTACGGAGCTGAAATAGTTACCGGCTGGGGCTCAGGCGTTGATTACAAGGCATATAATCCCGAAACTAAAGATTTTTATTTTCACCGGGAACATCCGGCGCCGATTTTTATTCAGCAACTCTATGGGGAACTGAAATACAGGAAAGTGTTTTTGATGGTCGGGTTGAAAGATTTTGACTCAAGGCTGCTCAACCGGGAGCTATCATCGGGCGACCTTACATTCTCAGGTAATTCGCGGAATGTGCCCCAAGTGCGCGTAGGGTTCGTGGATTTCGTTGATGTTCCATTGACTAAAGGTTGGTTGCAAATTGATGGTGCTATTGCCTACGGCAAATATGCTGATAATGGTTGGCTCAAACACCATTTCAACTACTACGAAAATCATATTAATCTCGGCGGTCTTTACACTTACAAGCGCTGCCATTTCCGCATAGGCGAATATCAGCCGTTGGCTTTCACGCTCGGTATGCAGACAGCAGGCTCGTTTGGAGGCATCACCACGAGCTATAAACATGGCGACCCCTATAAAGTTACCCACAATTCAGAATCGTTAAAAATGTTTTGGAAAATGTTTCTGCCGATCAGAGGTGAGGGTAGCGAGTATTATGCCGGGTCATCGCTCGGGTCGTGGGACCTCAAGCTGCGTTATCGCTTCAAGAACGGTGCTGAAATCAAAGCTTATCTTGAGAAGTTGTGGGAAGATGGCTCGGGTATAGGATGGCTCAACGGTCTCGACGGCTTGTGGGGCCTGGAATACAAGGCAGCCCGGGAAGGCTCGATAGTAGATGGAGCGGTTGTGGAATATCTTGATTTTACCAATCAATCAGGCTCAATCCACTGGGCTATATGCGATAATCCCGGAACAACGCTTACTTACAAAGCGGAGGGTGGCGACCAATATTACAACAACTACAGCGCCAATGCTTACGCCTACTTCGGGATGGGGATGGGAACGCCGTTTCTCCCCTCACCGATCTACAACATTGACGGGTATCCGGCCTACGTTCACAATCGCATTCGCGGTTTTCACATAGCTCTCAAAGGGCAAATTGCTCCTCAATGGCGCTACAGGCTGATGGGCAGCTATCGCCGAGGCTGGGGCGATTCGCGTTTGGCTACCGCTACTTCACCAACAGCCACTTGCCTGATGGCAGAAGCAACATATAGCCCTGCGAAGATCAGCGGCCTGCAAGTGAAAACGCAGTTAGCTACTGATTTAGGCGACTTGCTCGGCAATCGCTGGGGAGTGGCAGTGGCTGTCAGTTACAAAGGTAAATTATTTTAAGAGGCTATGAAAAAGATATTTAAAGCCGGAGTAATGGCATCGGTGATTGCAATTTGCTGCATACTGTCAGTCGGATGCACTCGTAATAACGGAGATATAGGCGTGTGGTTTGGCGCCTGGAAACTCGAATCAATGAGTAATAAAGGTGAAATCGGCAATTCGCCGGCTATCATCTGGAAATTTCAAAACCACGTCGTTGAAATGCAGGAAGTGTGGGAGGGAAATCATGAATCCGTTGACCATTTTGGCTCCTGGACCCAAGTAGACGACCATCTGATTTTAGATTTTGGCCATAGCGACAATATGTTCCCGGCCGGTTCGTGGAAGTACACACCTCCCGCTGTTACAGAAATACCCAACGGCACTACGGAGATGGTTATAAAGGAACTCAGCAATAAGCGTATTGAGCTGATTTATAACCGCTCTGATTCAGAGCCGATAGTTTACAAACTGATTAGGTGGAGCTAACGTAAATATGGATAAAATTATGTCGACATTTAATAAACGACGCCGGGTGCTGGTCACCGGAGCTGATGGATTTATCGGGTCACACCTGACTCAGCAGCTGCTTGGCCGAGGATATAGCGTGAGAGCTTTGTGCCTGTATAATTCGTTTAACTCCCGTGGCTGGCTCGAAGGGGTCTCAGACCCTAACTTGGAGATAGTTTACGGCGATGTTCGCGACGCCGGATTGTGCATGGAAATTGCCCGCGATGTTGATATAATATTGCATTTGGCTGCGTTGATAGCTATTCCTTACAGCTATGTGGCCCCGCGGAGCTACGTTGATACAAACGTAAGCGGCACGCTCAATATGCTCGAAGCGGCAAAAGCTAACGGTGTAAAACGCATTGTGGTTACTTCCACCTCAGAGGTCTACGGCACTGCCATCGAAGTTCCGATTACGGAATCTCATCCCCGTCAGCCCCAATCGCCCTATTCAGCCACCAAAATTGCAGCCGATGCAGTGGCATTGAGCTATTACCATGCCTTCGGGTTGCCCGTTGTTGTAGCCCGTCCGTTCAACACCTACGGACCGCGTCAGTCAGCACGAGCTATCATTCCCTCAATCATTTCGCAAATTGCAGCGGGAAAAGATGTGATAGAAGTGGGCGATTTGCGTCCGACACGCGATTTCAACTTTGTGACCGACACTTGTCGCGGTTTTATTGCTCTTGCCGAAGCCGACGATGTTGAGGGGAAAGAGATAAACATAGCGTCAGGCACCGAAATATCAATGGCCGACACACTGGCTCTGATAGCCCGGTTAATGGGGAGCAGAGTTGAGTTCAGGGTTGACCCGGTGCGGTTGCGCCCGGAGGCGTCGGAGGTGTTTCGGCTTTGCGGCAGCAACAAGTTGATTACCGAGTTGACCGACTGGCGACCGCAGGTCAGCCTGGAAGAGGGGTTGAAGCTGACTATCGATTGGTTTACCAATCCTGATAATCTTTCAAGATATCGCACCGATGAATATGTCAAATAATCAATCGGCCTCCGGAGAGTGCAAGCCGGTGCTGAATGTGCTTTTTCTCGGAGGTGCTCGCCGGGTTGCCTTTGCTCAGAAGCTTAAGGCAGCCGCTGCACATCGGGGAGCGGAGTGCAGACTTTTTTCCTTTGAATCAAGCCCGTGCGTGGCAATCGCATCAGAGGCAACTGTCCTGACCGGTGGCCGATTTACCGATGCAGCAACGCTCGACGAGTTAGCCGCCATTATCGATCGTTATAAAATCAATGTGGTGCTCCCGTTTGTTGACCCCGCAATAGAAGTGGCAGCCAAGCTAAAGGCGTTAAAGCCTGATGTTTATATCCCGGTTTCATCGCCTGAGGTAGCCGCCATGACCTTTGATAAGGTGTTGACCGACGAGCGATTGGCGGCTGCAGGGTTGCCCCGGCCCGAGCGAATCACCAACTTAGGCGAAGCTGAATTTCCTATTATATTCAAGCCCCGTCGCGGTTCGGCATCCAAAGGCATACAGGTGGTTTACACCCGAGAGGCAGCGCAACAAAAAGCATTAATCGGCAATGCCAACTATCTGGCACAAAGCTATATTGCCAACGCTTGTGAGCTGACGGTGGATTGCTTTATCGATGCCGACGGCAAGGTTAAAGCCTGTGTGCCCCGCACTCGGCTTGAGGTGGTAGGGGGAGAGGCGGTAAAGACTATGACCGTTTATGTTCCGCAAGCCGTAGCATTGGCCAAAGAGGTTATTGCAGAATGTGGGTTGCAGGGGGCAGTTACGATTCAGTTGATTTGTGATTGCGACATTCAACCGTCTCAACGCCAATGGCTGGTAATGGAGATTAATGCTCGATTAGGCGGGGGAGTGGTAGCTTCAATCAACGCCGGAGCCGATATTCCCGGACTGATTGTTGATTCAGCCTTAGGGCGCCCCGCAGAGATGCAAAGTTATGAACCAAATGTGATGACTGCACGATATTTAGCCGATGTCGTCATCCCAATCAATAAAGAATCAGATGAAAACGCTGATAATTGCTGAAGCCGGAGTTAATCACAACGGCGACTATGATTTGGCACTCCGAATGGTGGATGAAGCGGCCGCTGCAGGAGCTGATTATGTGAAGTTCCAGACAGCTGTGCCCGAGCTCGTCATATCGCGATTTGCGCCCAAAGCGGAATATCAGAAGGAAACTACGGGCGAAGCTGAAAGTCAGCTTGAAATGTGCAGGCGCATCCATATGCCTCTTTCTGCCTATAAGCCGTTGGCCGAGTATTGCCGGGAGAAGGGGATTGGGTTTATGTCAACCCCCTTTGACCTCGTTTCGATCGACTGCCTTGCTGAAATAGGTCAGGATTATTGGAAGATACCCTCGGGCGAAATCACCAACTTGCCTTATTTGAGGCGGATAGCGGAAGTAGCGAAAAAGGTAATCATGTCAACGGGCATGTCAACTCTTGATGAGGTTGAGGCAGCTGTCAAGATTTTGACTGCCGGAGCTCTGACCCGTGACGATATTATCCTGCTACATTGCACTACGCAATATCCCACACCTTTTGAGGCTGTTAACCTGCGAGCTATGGAAGCGTTGCGCTCGCTTGGGTGTGGGGCGGTCGGTTACAGCGACCATACGGTCGGCATCACTGTGCCTGTCGCAGCCGTGGCGATGGGTGCGCAGGTTATTGAGAAACATTTTACGCTTGACCGTAACCTCCCCGGTCCGGACCACAAAGCGTCGCTAACCCCCGATGAACTCTCCGAAATGGTTACGGCGATACGTAGGGTGGAGGCATCAATGGGCTCCGGGCGTAAAGAGGTGACTGATTCGGAGCGCCCCAACATTGAGGTGGCGCGTAAGAGTATTGTCGCCGCCCGAGCAATCAAGGCAGGGGAGATCTTGACCAAAGAAAATATCACCATTAAACGACCCGGCTCGGGTATATCGCCAATGCGCTGGGATAAGGTTATCGGCCTGACCGCTCGCCGCGATTTCCTCCCCGATGAGCCGATAGAACTTTGAAAGTTTCATTTTGATGCTTTGGAAAAAGTTGCTAACTTTGTTTATGGAAAAGGGGATGTAAGCCCCGACAACAAATTACTATTATTTAATATATTAAAGATATACAATTATGGCTCAATGGTTTGAATGTAAAATAAGCTACGATAAGACAATGGAAAACGGCGCAGTAAAGAAAGTGAACGAGCCTTACCTGGTTGACGCACTCTCTTTTACTGAAGCTGAAGCTCGCATTATCGAAGAGCAAACACCATTTATTTCAGGCAACTTCTCGGTATCGGCCGTGAAGCGCACCAAAATTGCTGAAATTTTCTGGGACGATTCAGCAGATAAATGGTATCTTGTCAAAGTAGCGTTCATCACTATCGATGAAAAAACAGCAGCCGAAAAGAAATCAGTTTCGCAGATACTCGTAGCTGCAGGCGACTTCAAAGGTGCCCTCGAAAACTTCACCGAAGGGATGAAAGGCACTATGGCCGACTATGAAATCGTAGCCATTCAGGAAACTCCACTGATGGATGTCTATAAAGCCAAATTAGGCCAGAATATCTAAGCTGATGCCGTCGGTAGCCGCTCGATTAAAGCAAGTTGAGGCTTCGCTCCCTGAAGGGGTGAAGCTCGTTGCCGTGTCGAAATTCCATCCGGTAGAGGCGTTGCGTGAGGCTTACGACGCAGGGCAGCGCTTGTTTGGCGAAAGCCGTGTGCAGGAGCTGATTACGAAGCAGCCTCAGATGCCTGATGATGTGAAATGGCATTTTATCGGCCATCTGCAGACCAACAAGGTCAGACAACTGATAGGCTGCCGCGTGGCTCTGATCGAGAGCGTCGACTCTGACCGACTTCTGCGATTGATTGACGCCGAGGCTGAGCGAGCCGGAGTGGTGCAGCGAGTGCTCCTGGAGGTGCATGTGGCTCAAGAGGAAACCAAATTTGGATTCTCGCCCGATGAGCTGCTTGAATGGATGCGTTCCCGCCGTTTTGAAACCCTGAAGGCTACGCATATATGCGGGCTGATGGGAATGGCATCGAACACCGACGATGAAGCTCGCATAAAAGCTGATTTTAAGGCGATTGCCGAAGTTTATCGCACTGTTCGCGATGATGAGTCGCTCGGGCTTCGAGGCTTCGATATCCTGTCGATGGGTATGAGCGATGACCGCGACATTGCCATCTCCGAAGGGAGCAATATGGTCAGAGTCGGCACTGCCATTTTCGGCGCCCGGGAGTATTGACGACAGACTCTCGCCATGAGGCTTCGCGCCTTTGAGTCTACTTTAAGAAAAAGTAACAGTGACGTGATGACAATTTATTAAAATAATTGTTATCTTTGCAATAATCAAGTTTCACCTAAATTTATTACCATAAAACAAATGACTGCTAAAACAATGCCACAACCCGCGCCACCGCGTCGAGGCAACTACACGATGCCCGTCATCATCATGTTTGCCCTCTTCTTTATGATTGCCTTCGTTACCGGCTATCAAAATCCTTTAGGCGATGTTATCAAAAAAATGAGCGACGGCAACAAATTCATGTCGCAAATCGGCACACTTGCCAACTTCATCGCTTATGCGTTCATGGGCTATCCGGCAGGCATGATTTTGCAGAAACGCGGCTATCGAATCACTGCTTTGGCCGCCGTATCGGTGGGCTTCTTCGGTGTGGCCGTTACATGGCTGTCGGGTTTCTTCGGTCCCGAACAAACTGACTTGGCGTTGACCATCTATATTCTCGGTGCGTTCATTGCCGGCTTCTCGATGTGTATGCTCAACACGGTAGTCAACCCTATGCTTAACTCGCTGGGTTCTACGCCAAAGAAGGGTAACCAGATGGTGCAATTCGGCAGCGCGTTCAACTCCCTCGGTGCTACCTTGGCTCCCGTAATCGTTGGCGGCCTTATTGGCGGTGAAGCCAGTTCGATTTCATCGGCCAATTCGGTGTTTTACATGGCGATGATAATTTTCGCACTCGCCTTCCTGGTGATTTTCTTCTCACATCTGCCCGAAGATCCCGATTTGGGTAAACCTAAGAATAAAGTAAAAATTTCGGGAGCGTTGGCCTATCGCAACTTCGCTTTCGGCTTATTCGCTATTTTCTGCTATGTCGGTATTGAAGTTGGAATTGCCAACTGGACACTCCAGTTCCTTTCAGAGCATGAAGTCGTTAAGTCAGCCAATACTCTTGATGCGGCTGCAATTGCCGGCACTGTTGTCGGCCTCTATTGGTTGCTGATGCTCGTAGGCCGTCTGCTTGGCGGTGTGTTGGGCAAT
>CAMWUH010000012.1 GCA_947177325.1 uncultured Bacteroidales bacterium | reverse complement strand
TTTCCTCAATTTCCATCTCGCATATAGTATAATTTAATTTTCAACAGTTACTTAAAGCTGGAGTTGACCCGTGGAGGTTGGTGTCAGAAGATGATTTGCAGACGGGCTTCGAGGGTGTTGACGTGGCGAGAGGGGAGGAGGTCTTCAACGTAGCGGTCGCGCACGTGGGTATAGCTGTAGCGCAGACGGGCAATCATGTATTTGTTGATGTAGTAGTTGAATGTCACGCTGGCGTCGTTGCTTATACCGCCGTAGATTCCGGCGCTATAGTCGGTGGCGTTGGTGTAGTTGTAGCCGAGCACCATTTCAAGCGATTTGGCGGGAGGGGTAGCCATGCCGCAGTCGCCCATGCTGTAGCCGTAGATGCCGCCGAAAAGAAGAGTGCGGAACAGGCCGTAAGCACCTTGGGCACGATAGCTGTGGAGGCCGTCTTTGCGCGCGATATTGAGGTAATAATATTGTGCTTCGAGGGCGAAGTTGTCGCGCATAAACAGGATTTCAGGGGTTAGTTTCACCATTCCGCGAGCGTTGTCGACGTTGGCGCTCAAAAGGTTGACTTTGGCTACACGGGTCGGGAAGTTGCTCGTGAGATTAAAGGCAGTGTGGTTGTCGGCCGTAGGAGTGGTGTAGTTAATGGAGAATCCAACCTGAAGAGCGTTGCCGTCGGCGTGGAACGGACGGTAAACCAGTCGGGTTTCGGCTCCCCAGCCCTGCTTGCCCATTTCGTTGGAGCTAAGCTTCATGGCATTGGCTTCAGCAAAGGCGGTTGTTCCGGCAAAGAATTTGTCTTTGCTATAAATGTAGCTGATGCCGAGCAGACGAGGGTTTGCGTTGAAAAATTCGTTGCTTGTGGGCTCTTCAAAGCTGGGCTTCATTGAAGAAGATGTTTCGGAGTTAAGGCCGAATTGCGGAACGAAGTAGCCGGCTTTAATCAGATGATTATCGTTGAAGGTGTATTGGAGAAATACGTCTTTTACGCCTACTTTGAAGTATCCGAAGCCAACGTCGACTTTTGCGCTCCATTTGCCATAAGAGGCTTTAACGCCGAGCCGGAGGTCGGGGATAGCTACGCCGTCAACAAATTTTTGGTCGGCTGATTCATCGGTGATGTCGCCGTTGCCACCCATATATACTGAGCCGTCCATCAAAATGCGGCCGGTAGGTTTTATGGTGAATTTGGGTTCACTGCCGGTTGTTTCCTGAGCTGAGGCTGCAAGCGCTACGAGCGCTGTCAATGCCAAAGTTTTAACCCTGAGTTTCATGATATTAGAATTTTAGAAATGGAGAGATAAGTTGAGGTGAAAAAAAGATGGAGGGGGAGGGAAATAGTCGAAAGGTCAACTACAAGCCTCAATCAGAAGTTGTTTTGCTGGGAAGTGCAGTCCCTTGGGCCACTTTGCCGGCTTTTTTCAGTTTGCGGAACTCATCTTTAGCTTTGGCTAACTGGGCCTGGAATTCGGGGTCGGCGTGGAGGCGTGCCACGGTGACGGAGCCGGTGAGTCGTCCGGCGTCAACGTCGCTCTGGAAGTGGTAGCCGCAGATAACTCGGCTTTCGCCCATTTCATAGCCACGTTTGAGAATTTCATTTTGGCGCTCGGGGTTGATTTCGGCCAATACCAATGCAGTTGCCCAGCCGATAGAGGTGTGGCCTGATGGATAAGAGCCATTGGTTGAGAGTTCTTCCTGCTGCTCAGGGTTGCAGGTGTCTTCAGAGTAAAAAGCGAAGGGTCGTTGACGATTATAATAGTCTTTGGCGTCGCGGGTGCCGAGGTCGCCGGCATCTTCTCGCATGCCAACAATAAGTTTCTTGATTTCAGGAGTTTCGTATTCGTTGATAGTGATGCCAAATGCTTCAGAGAAAGCTTCGGGAACACCATCGCCCGACACTCGGGCATCGCGGAAAGCCTGAGCGCCACGCTCAGTGTTGCGCAATGATTTGCCCCAGTTGTAGCGAGCCTGGTCGTTGAGGAAAGTGATGGAAGCTGCGTCGGGGGGAGGGGGGAGGAGCAAGTAGCTGTTAGGCACGTCGCCTTCCTGGAGGAAGTAAAGGTCGGGGTAAGTGGTGGTGTCTTTTACTTTGTGATCACCGGCCGGACGTTGGGCTGACAAAGAGAGAGCCGAGGCGGCAACGAAAAGCGCTAAAGCTAAAGCGCGGATTGATTTCAACGAATTAGTTTTCATGATAAAAAATAATAAGGTAAGATATAAGGTAAAAAATTGATTTGATTGTTCCGGCCGGGAACATAATCCCTCTGATAAAGGGATAAGAAACATCTACGACTATAACATTATTAACTTATATTAAGTTTTTGAAATCAAGAATTTAACATTTCGCGGTTGTTTAAATTCCTGATGATATTAACCAAATTAACGCCGATTTTCGTAACTTTGCGTTGATTTTTTGAAGTCATCAATTATAAAATTATAAAAACAGATTCTCAATATGACCAACTCAGAGATTGCCCCGCATATTCACTATATCGGCGTCAACGACCGCACAACCCCGCTTTTCGAGAGCCTCTGGCCTCTTCCGAATGGCGTTAGCTACAACTCTTACCTGATTTCAGGAAGCGACAAGGTTGCAATTATCGATGGCGTTGAGGTCAGCCACGCTCTTGAACAAATCGACCACATAAAGACTATTTTGGGTGACCGCACTCCCGACTATCTTATCATCAACCACATGGAGCCCGACCACTCGGGAGGCATCAGCTTGTTGCGGTCGGCATTCCCCGGCCTCACCATAGTGGGTAATGCCCAGACTCTTGCAATGGTCAAAGGCTTCTATGGCGTGACTGACAATACTTTGGCAATCAAAGATGGCGACACGCTGGAGTTAGGCGGCGATGTGACTCTGCAATTCTTCCTGACTCCTATGGTCCACTGGCCCGAAACCATGATGACATATTTCAAAGAGGGGAAAGCACTCTTTAGCGGAGATGCTTTCGGTTGCTTCGGAGCGCTCAACGGCGCTATCGTAGACCGCGAGATGAACACCGAGCGCTATTTCCCTGAAATGGTGCGATATTATAGCAACATCGTGGGGAAATACGGCCAATTTGTGCAGCGGGCTTTAGCTAAGCTTGCCAACGCTGAAATTGAAATGATTTGCTCAACCCACGGTCCCGTCTGGCAAGAAGAAATAGACCGAGTTATTGACCTCTACAACCGCCTGAGCCAATATCAGCCTCTGGATAATGGCGTTACCATTGTGTATGGCTCAATGTATGGCAACACGGCCCGAATGGCCGAAGCCGCTGCCCGTCAGTTGGCTCTCGAGGGGGTGAAAGAAATAGTAATTCACAACGCCTCTGTTTCATCTCAAAGCCAAATGATTGCCGATTGCTTTGCTCATCGCGGCTTGGTGATTGCAGCTCCGACCTATTCCGACGGTCTTTTCCCGCCTGTAGCTGCCTTAATGAAAGCGTTGACCGTCAGAGGACTGAAAAATCGAGAAGTGGCTTTGCTCGGCTCCCACACATGGTCGCCCCAAGGCATTAAGATGATGCAAAAATATCTTGAAGCATGGGAAACTGAGGCGGTTGCGGCGCCGGTTTCGGCAAAGCATGCGCCTGACCATAACGCACTGACTCAATGCGCTGAAGCAGCATCAGCCCTCGCCTCGAAATTGCGATAGCAGTCGTGCACATATTTTCACCGTTATGGCAAAACAAGAATATATTGACCGCAATCGGCAATGGCTCCGTGATATAGCTTCAGAGCCGGGCGTGATGGCTTTAGATAAAGGAATATATTACAAAGTCCTGAAAAAGGGTGACCCGAAAAAGCCGTCGCCTAACCGCAACTCTGTGGTAGTGGCTCACTATACGGGCAAGACTATCAATGGCAAGACGTTTGACTCGTCGCGCTCGGGTCAGGCGCCGGCCTTCCGCCTTCGCGAACTTATTCCCGGATGGATAATTGCTCTGCAGCAAATGCACCCCGGCGACCGCTGGGAACTTTATATTCCGGCCGAGCAGGGTTATGGGAAGCAGTCAGTGCCCGGCATACCCGGCGGCTCTACTCTAATTTTCGATATCGAGTTGATTCAATCAATGTAAAATCTAAAGACTGCTCCATGGAGCAGTCTTTAGATTTTATCCGTTTGCGAGTCAGGCCCGGCGTCAGTTGGCTGTTTCTCGACGTGTAACCCCGATGCCGGGCTTGTCGGGGAGCGTAACGCGGCCGTCGACTATTGTCATGCCGTCGAAAAGGTCGTTGGCTATCAGCAGATTGCCGTCGAGGTCAACCCAATCGGCTAAAGGCGCTAACTGTGCGGCGGCCGAAACGGCGCACGATGTTTCGGTCATACAACCAATCATCACTTTCATTCCCAATCCCTTTGCAATCAAAGCCATCTTGTAGGCATCGGTCAGTCCGCCGCTTTTCATCAGCTTTATATTGATGCCATCGTAGGCGTCGGCCAGTCGGGCTACGTCGGCCGATGTTTGCACAGCCTCGTCGGCAATGACAGGCAACGGCGAATGTTCTTTCAGCCATTTGTGGCTCTCCAAGTCGGTCTTATCCATCGGCTGCTCCACGAAAATCACATTTTTATCGGCGAGCCAAAGAATGTTGTCGAGAGCTTCTTCGCGAGTTTTCCAGCCCTGATTGACGTCGACGCAGATTGGGCGGTCAGTGCGGGTGCGAATCCATTCAATCAATTCGCGATCGCCCGGTACACCCATCTTTACTTTCAGAATGTTGTAAGGCTCTGACTCCGCCAATTTACGTTCAAGTTCCTCGGGCGTGTCGTTAGAGATAGTGTAGGAGGTAGAGGGGGCCAAAGCAGGGTCAAGGCCGTAGATGCGATACCATGGTTGCCCCATGATTTTTCCCGCGAGGTCGTGCATGGCAATGTCGACAGCTGCCTTAGCCGCGCGATTGCCGGGAGCTATGGAGTCAAGATATTGAGTCACGGCTTCAAAGGCAAACGGGTCGGCAAGTCTCTGAGCATCCACTTTATCCAGAAAGCTCATCACGGATTCAATCGATTCGCCGAGATAGGGAGGCATAGAGGCCTCGCCATAGCCGGTGAGGGAGTCAATGGTGATTTCAACTTGCACCCCCGGAGTGGTTGTGCGCGACATCGACGCTAAATTAAACGCATGGCGAAGCTGCAGCTCATGTGGATAATAGTGCAATTTGACTGAATTTTGGGCCATTGCAGCGCTAACTGATGCTACTGCCATAATCAATATCAAGAATAAACGTTCCATAAATGACATATTTGGGATAATAATCGCCACAAAAATAACGATTTTTCCGGATATTCTCCCATTTTTCATCAGGTGAATGGTAATTAATAACTGTAATTTTTGGGGCGATTGCATTTTTTAACCAATGAATTAAGCGAAATTGGTCAGGATGTTGTAACTTTGTGAAATTATGAGCATAAACCTGACTATCGATCGCGGTAACACGCTTACGAAATTAGCTGTATGGAGTGGCAATGAACTCCTGATGGCAGAGGCTTTTGAGTCGACTGATGTTGACGCAATGGCTTCATTCGCGGCTGATTACGAGGTGGATAACGCATTGATGTGCTCGGTGGCGGGTCCGCTTCCGCGGCTGGCTGCTCTGCTTGCTGCAAAAGGGGTAGAGCTCGAAGAGCTCTCGGCTGAAACGTCATTGCCCATAACGATTGACTACGAAACCCCCTCGACCCTTGGCTCTGACCGAATTGCCGCCGTTGTAGGGGCGTGGGCCATGATGCCGGGGCGCGATGTGCTCGTGGTTGATGCCGGCACGGCCGTCACCTACGAGCATTTAACTGCCGCGGGGTGCTTTGCCGGAGGCAATATAGCTCCGGGCGTAGATATGCGCCTGCGGGCTCTCCATGCTTTCACCAAACGGCTCCCGGAAGTGGCGGCTTCGGAAACGGCTCCGACCGACTGGGGGCTTAACACTCGCCAGGCGATGGTTAACGGTGCGGTCAACGGCATTTTGGCCGAAACTCTCTATTATCGCTCGTTGCTCCCCCCTGCCTCTGCCATTGTAATTACCGGTGGCGATGGCGAATCGCTGGCTTCGCGGTTTGAGTTTCGGGTGTTTTATGAGCCACATCTGGTAACTCTCGGGCTTAACGCCATAATTAATTTTAATAATCAACCTCTCAATATATAACTACGGAGATTTTGCTCGTTTCTCGACAATTTCCGCAATCAGTTTCAGAATGAAAATCAGTCATTACATTATCGCAGCGCTGACGTTGGCCGCCCTCGCGGCCCCTGTGGCTAAAGCTCAAAACACCACTCTTTCACCATATTCACGCTTCGGCTACGGCTTGCTCAATGATTACGCTTCAGGCTCGCAACGCTCCATGGGCTCCGTTGGTATAGCGATGAACAACTCTCGCCAAATCAACGTGATGAACCCTGCGAGCTATTGTGCAATAGACACTCTTACCTTCTTGTTTGATATCGGGGTCGACCTCAAGCAACTCAACTCGGTCGAGACCCTAAGCGACGGCACCTCTGCCAAGGGTCATCGCTTCACGGGCGGTCTTGATTACATCACGATGCAATTCCCGCTCGGCCGCTTTATGGGCGGTTCGGTAGGTTTGCTGCCTTACTCACAAGTGGGATATTCATTCGGCTCGGAGATTGTTAATGGTCAGGATTCCCACCAAGGCTCAGGCTCAATCAACGAGCTTTACTTAGGCGTCGCCGCCAAGCCATTCAAGGGTTTCTCTATCGGCTTCAATATCAGCTATCTTTTTGGCAACTTGGTTAACGACACCTATTTGATGTCGGATGGCACAAGTGGCGGGGCAACCTCAACTTCGCTTTTCGAGCGCGTTACTCAGGTGCGCGACTATAACCTGCGTTTCGGCGCTCAATACTCATGGAATATCGGAGCTAAAAACCGTTTCACACTCGGAGCGGTTTTCACTCCGGCTAAATCATTCCATGGCCATGCCTACGCCATAAAATATGATGTGTCCAGCGACTCCAAGCCTGACACTATCTCACCCGGAGTCATCAGTCTGAAAGGACATAACTCGGCCCCTGCCACTTACGGTGCCGGCCTCAGCTATCACTTTGACAATCGCCTCTACGTTGAAGCCGACTTCACTTATCAACCCTGGAAGAGCGCAAAATTCTTCGAATTCCCTGATTTCGATGCAACTTCGTTCAACGACCGCTGGAAAGCAGCCTTAGGCGTGCAATACACCCCCTCGACCCGCGGCGGCTACCTCAAGCGCGTTAACTACCGCGCCGGCGCATTTATCGACACCGACTATATTATGGTGCGTGGCAACAAGGTTAAAGACATCGGTGTGTCGGTTGGTTTCGGCCTCCCCGCTCCGGTCAACCGCTGGACCAAGACGGTGGTTAACGTGGGTTTTGAGTACAGGCACCGCACTACTTCGCCCATCGCTCTGGTCAAGGAAAACTATTTCAACGTAACCATTGGCATCAACTTCAACGAGCTCTGGTTCTGGCAAAACAAAATCCAGTAATCTCGCACCCCCTGATTATCCTTTCGCTCAATATCTATGTCATCAGGCTTTATGCAGCGCCTCGCTGCGTTTCGGCTTAAATATCTTACTCCCAAGGTCATCATCGCTATCGTAGTTATTGCGTTGGTGGCCTGGATGGTCGTAAGGCGGCAGTCGATGCGCCCCGAGGAGGCCGTCGAGGCCGAGGATGTTACTTACGTGCCGACGATGGTTACCCGCGATGCCAATATCATCCACACCGACTCCGGGATGCCGCGTTACCACGCCACAGCCCCCGTCTACTACAGTTTCGACAACGCTCCCGAGCCTTTCTGGCGTTTCGACAAAGGCGCATATATCGAGCAGCTCGCCAACGACGGCTCAATTTCCGCCACGCTTCAATGCGACTCGGCCGTTTACGATCAGCGTCAGCAAATCTGGAATTGCATGGGCAACGTAAGGGTGCGTTCCACTCAGGGCGACAAGTTTCTGACCAATCAGATGTTTTACGACGCTCGCTCTCAGAAAATCTACTCCGACTCCTTTATCCACATCGAAAAGAGCGACCGCATTATCGAAGGCTATGGCTTCGAGTCAAACTCTCAAATCACTGACTACACCCTCAATAACCCCACGATGATTCTTCCCGTCAGCGATTTCAACCGCCCCGACGCTCCGGCCGACTCAGCTGCCGCTCCGGCGCCTCAGCCCTCCGCTGACTCCCAATCAACTACTCAAACGGCTTCCGCCGGAACACTCAAATCGCCCTCGTCCGCATCTGATAAACCTCTCCGCCCCGGCAAGCCCAACCGGGCTGTCAACGACAAACTCTCCGAGGTTGAGGTTGCCCCGAAACCATCTCACTCTAACAAACCGCCAAAGAAATGATTTCCCCCATCTGGATAACAATAGCCTTAGTGTCGCTTCTGTTTTCTGCACTGTTTTCCGGCATTGAAATTGCCTACGTCACCAGCGACCGTGTGCGCGCCGAACTCGATGTGAAGCGCGGAGGCCTCATTTCGCGGGCACTCCGCAGGTTCTATTCCCGCTCTGAGTTTTTTATCTCTACAATTCTTGTCGGCAACAATATTGCGCTCGTTATCTATGGTATGGCGGCAGCGGCCCTGCTCAGCCCATGGCTTCAGAAGGTGACCCACGAAAACGAGTTCCTGGTGCTCCTTTTCCAAACATTGATTTCCACGGGCGTTATTCTGCTCTGCGGTGAGTTCCTGCCGAAAAATATTTTCCGCATCAACCCGAATGCATCGTTGCGCTATTTCGCCCTGCTGATGTATTTGCTCTACATCATTCTTTATCCAATCTCTTGGTTCACAACCTGGTTGTCGAAGATGCTGATGCGGCTTGCCGGAGTGAAGGACAGCGGCAATCGTTCCCATGGCCTTTCTATGGGTGAGCTCAACGATTACCTTGAGCGCAACCTTGACACGGTGGCCCATTCAGGCGATTCGGAAACGCAGCATGCCGAGGTTGAAAAGGAGGTGAAAATGTTTCACAACGCTCTCGATTTCTCCGAAACCGCCCTTCGCGATTGCATGACCCCCCGCAACGAAATCTCGGCCGTAGATATCGACTCCACCACCCGTCAGCAACTCGTGGAGCTTTTCGAAGCGTCAGGGCGCTCAAAAATAATCGTCTACCGTGACGACATAGATAATATCCTGGGCTATATCCACGTTTCGGAGCTATTCCACACCGACCAGGATTGGCGCGACCACCTCAAGGAGGTTATCTTCGCACCTGAAACTGTCATGGCCAACAAAATGATGCGCCGACTCCTCTCTGAAAAGCGCTCAATCGCTATTGTCATAGATGAATATGGAGGCACCGCCGGCATGATTACTCTTGAGGACCTTGTTGAAGAAATCTTCGGTGATATCCGCGACGAGCACGACCGCGATGCACCCATTGCCCGTCATCTCCCCGATGGCTCGTTTGAGTTCTCGGGCCGCATCGAGATAGAGCAAATCAATGACCAGTTCGGCCTTGACATTCCAGAGGATGATGACTATCAAACCCTCGCAGGCTTCATTCTTAATCATCTCGGCTACATTCCTCGCCAGGGCGACACTTTTGTGATTGACTCATTCCGGTTCACAATCGTAAAAGGCACTGCAACCCGACTCGAACTAATCACCATGATACCTGTCCCCGATACTGAAGCCGATAACTCCTCCTCCGATAACCAATGAAAAAATCACCGCTTTACACTCGCACCGGTGACCGGGGCTCCACTTCGCTTGTTGATGGCACGCGTGTTGCCAAAAACTCTCCCCGTCTTGAAGCCTACGGCACCGTCGACGAGCTCAACAGCTCCATCGGCATGATTGTGGCTCTTTCGCCACAATTGCCACTCGCTGACCGAGCTTTGATCACTGACATTCAATCGCGATTATTTGACATCGGTGCTTATCTGGCCACCGATCCGGCAGTCAATCCCGAGCTTGCCGAGCGTCTTTTGCCCGCTAATCTCGCCGACTCAATCAGCCGCCTTGAGGCAGATATTGACCGCCTCCATTCACTGGTGCCGGAGATTAAAAGTTTTATATTGCCGGCCGGAGCCGCGGGAGCCTGTGCGGCCCACGTGGCCCGTTGCATTGCTCGCCGGGCCGAGCGTCGCATACTCGACCTCACCTCCGAAGCAACTGATACAGTCTCCGAGACTGCCCCGGTCGCCTCTGTTGTGATAGCCTATGTCAACCGTCTGAGCGACTACCTCTTTATCCTCGCCCGCTACATCAACACCCTCGCCTCAATCCCCGACACCCCCTGGCACCCCGCCTGAGATTGAGCGCCGGGTCTGAGAGTTGTTTCTTTACAATGAGGAGTAGGCAGGTGAGAAGGTGTCGCCGCGGGAAATGTCGCCCGTTGTTGCTCCCAATCGAAGCCACTTCACACGCTGGTCAGAACGTCCGTGGGTGAACGAGTCGGGAACATCGTAGCCCTGAGCCTGACGCTGCAGGTAGTCGTCGCCGATTTTTGATGCGGCGTTGATGCCCTCTTCAATGTCGCCGGGTTCAAGCGAGCCAAACATCTCGTTATCATTGTAAGCCCAGATGCCGGCATAGAAGTCGGCCTGCAGTTCAAGGCGCACACTGATTTGATTGGCCACCGATTTTGATGAACGGGCCATTTGGTTATGGGCTTCGCCGAGTGTGCCGAGTAGATATTGCACATGGTGGCCAACCTCGTGAGCAATCACATAGGCATAGGCAAAGTCGCCTCCTGCTCCGAGCTGCTGCTCCATTTGCTGAAAGAATGACAGGTCGATGTAGACAGTTTGGTCAGCCGAGCAATAAAACGGACCGGTGGAAGACGTCGCACCGCCACACCCTGACTGCACCGAGCCGGTAAACAACACCATCTTCGGAGGTTGATATTCCAGTCCCATTTTCTGAAATTCGCGTGTCCACACGTCTTCTGTGCCCGCAAGAATTTGCGATGCAAATTCAGCCAGTTGTTGCTCTTCAGCTGTTGGCTGATAATCAGGGGTGCCCGGATTGATAGCGATGCCTGATTGATTGATAGCGTCGGTGATGTCGGCAAGGTTGAGGTTTCCGCCTCCTGAGCAGAATTTCAGCAGCAAAACTATAATTACACCTGCGATACCACCCACTCCGCCGATGCCGGCAATGCGGGAGCCACCGCTTCGTCCGCGGCGGTCGTCAACGTTGTTACTGGTGCGTCGTCCGTTAAGTCTCATAAATAAAGCAGTTGAAAATCAGAGAGCCGACCGTCTGAATATGGGGCCGGCTCAAAGAGGTGATTATATTAAAGTGAGTAAGTTAAATTAGTAAGTCATGCGGGGCTCAAGTTCCTTGGCTTGAGCAATCATTTTTTCCACTTCGCTTTCAGAGGGAACGCGGTTGCAGAGGTTTTTAACCTCGTTAACCTCAACTAATTTGGCGTGGAGATTGGCGGCAACGCGGTGGCGGAGCTCTTTAACGGTGTCAACGCCTGATGCTTCGAGCAGTTCGGCAAACTGGCCGGCGATACCCTTGATGCGGAATAAATCGGCGTGGTTAGCCCATTTCAAGATAAGTTTTTCAGAGATGCCTGTAGCTTCTGCGAGCTGTTCGCGGCCCTTCTTTGAGTCAGCGCGGTCGAGGAGGTCGTCAGTAGTTTTCACTCCGGCGCCTTCGAGTTTTTCAGCATAAACTGTGCCGATACCTTCAATGTCTTCGATTTTGTAAGCCATGGTAGTAGATTTTTGAGGGTTTTTATATGTTAACTAATGTTATAACACCCAAGTTTTCAAAAAGTTCATTTTGACCCGGCTTGACAACCAATGTTTAGAAGGTGGTGGTGGTTTGTCCCCATGAGCTGCGGTCAAGGTTGCGATAGCTGATGGCCTCGGCTATGTGAAGTGCATTGACGTGTGGTGAGCCGTCAAGGTCGGCAATCGTGCGCGCAACTTTGAGAATACGGTCGTAGGCTCGGGCCGACATGTCAAATTTTACCATTGCATCGCGCAATCGGCGCAATCCGGCTTCATCGGGTCGGGCAAATTCCTGTATCAGCTTCGAAGTCATTCGGGCATTACAGTGAATGCCGGGATGATTACGGAAGCGCTCAAGCTGTATTGCCCGGGCTTTCATGACCCTACTGCGAATTTCGGCTGAGCTTTCACCCGGCTGTTCCGAGGCCATCTGGTCAAATTCAACCGGCATTATTTCAACCTGCAGGTCTATGCGGTCAAGCAGAGGCCCGGAGATGCGGTTGATATATTTGTTGACCGTGCCGGGCGGACAGGTGCATTGACGGCGAGGGTGATTATAGTAGCCACACGGACAAGGATTCATTGACGCAACGAGCATAAAGCCTGCGGGATAGTCAACGTTGTAGCGGGCGCGCGACACGGTTATGTGACCATCTTCCAGCGGTTGCCGCATCACTTCCAGCACAGAGCGACTGAATTCGGGAAACTCATCCAGGAACAGCACTCCATTATGCGCAAGAGAAATTTCACCGGGCATGGGATTTGTGCCTCCCCCTACGAGTGCTACGGGCGACACCGTGTGGTGAGGGGCACGGAAAGGGCGGCTTGTCATCAGCCTTGAGCCGCGTGGAAGTTTGCCGGCTACGGAATGGATTTTAGTGGTTTCAAGGGCTTCGGCAAGAGTCAGAGGCGGGAGGATTGACGGGAGTCGCTTGGCCATCATTGATTTGCCGGCTCCGGGAGGGCCTACGAGCAGAATGTTATGGCCGCCGGCACATGCCACTTCCAAGGCGCGCTTTACTTGCTCCTGCCCCTTGACTTCGCTGAAATCAAAGTCGAAAACATCGGCCGAGCGGGCAAATTCTTCGCGAGTGTTGACCACGGTGGGTTGCATCTGTGAAGTGCCTTGAAAAAAACTGACAACATCGAGAAGTGATTCCGCTCCGTAGACTTCGATGTCGTTGACTACGGCCGCTTCCGTTGCATTAGCTTTGGGCACTATCATGCCCTTGAACCCCTGCTTTCGGGCAAGAATAGCCATTGGCAGAACACCGCGAATAGGGAGCAATGAGCCGTCGAGCGATAACTCTCCCATAATCATGTAGCGGTCGACATTGGGTGCCGGAATGATTTCCGAGGCTGCCAACACTCCCATGGCGATAGGTAAATCATAAGCCGCTCCCTCTTTTTTAACATCGGCCGGCGACATATTGATAACCACCTGCCGCCGTGGCCATGAAAATCCGGTTTGGGCCAAAGCGGTTTGCACGCGGTCGAAACTCTCTTTGACGGCAGTGTCAGGGAGCCCCACAATGGTAGAGCCGATGCCGTGGCTGACATAAGTTTCAATCGTTACAGTTATAGCGTCAATGCCTTGCACGGCGGCACCGTAGAGTTTAACTAACATAGTTGAAAAAAATGGGGAGTGAGGAGCGGTTATTTTTTGTAATTTTTGATAAAAGCAGTAATCGAATCAATCGAAGCTGTGGAGTATAATCGCTGCAATGTTGAATCATTGACAATCCAATAGGGGTAATCTGCGATAGCCACCAAGGAGCCTGCGCTGAACTCCATTCCCCCGGGGCTCCAGAAATGGCTCACGTTTTCACCATTGTATTTACCGCGATTGCGCTCCCAGTTGATTGTGTCGAGGGTGGTGCGTATAACAATCAATGAACTTCGCTCGGGCAGAAGCTCCTCAATGGGGAGAGCCAATGTGTCGCCCCCGCGCTCAATCGTTGAAGAAATGAAAGTAACAGTCAATGGGGCAGAGGCAAAGTCAGCCTCGGCGATTGTGTCGGCCGGAGTTAATAGACTGACTGTTTCAGGCATTTTACCGGCAACAGCTTCTGCCATTTCAATCTGTGAGGCTACGTGTTCAAGCTCAATAGACAGAGGCTCTTTTTGGGCCTCAAAAATTTGAAGTATCCGGGCGGCCTCTTCCGGGTCGGCAGCCACGTTGAAATAATGGGCGAAAATAGGGCGGACCGCTATGTTTTCGGCATTGGTGTCGACTATAGTAGCCACCAGTCGATTAACCTCAGCCGGAGAAGCATCTTCAGGCAGTCGGGAAATGAAATCGATATAGGCTTGATTGGCTTTGCTTTTGCCGGCCGAAGTTAATTTGCCCCCTTCGATTTCGAGTTGGCTTTTCTCTCCCGGCACTGCAATGAAGCTCCCCAGCGGCGAGCCTGAGCGTGAGTAAAGCTCAACTACTGTAGGGTTGTCAACCGCTCCTTCAATCGTGAAACTGTCGTCAACGCCCATAACCGTTAGCTCCGTTATGCCGTCGGTGTCAACAATCATCGCTATTATATCCTGAGTGCCCAGCCCTTTCATGGTTAAATCAGCCGTGAAAGAGCGATTTTTGCCACATGCCGCCATCACAACGGCCGTTAAAGCTATGGCTACGGCCACAAATATCGATGATATTGATTTCTTGCTCATAAACAGGTCAAATGGTTATCACTACCACAAAGTTAATAACCTTTTGACCAAAAATCAAATATTCAACAATTTAAAATGCTGCTCCTGTAGGGTGGAATCATCAAATTTTCTCCCTTTAATTGCTTAACCGCGCCATTTTCATTAACTTTGCATCCGCCAATCATTCTCCAATCATTTCATCTCTCGACGTTTTTTGCCTGCATCGACATGAAAAAATCGCTTTATATTATCCTGGCCGTTTTAGCTTTCGTGATGGCACACCCGAAGGCTTCAGCCCAAATACTGACTATCAACAACGATTCTATCAATACCGATTCTGTCAGAGCTGAGTTTGACCGCGGCCCTTACTTCGGCCTTTATAAGGACAATTATTTTATTTTCGGTACATCAATCGGCCCGAAGCCGACGAAGTATAACTCAAATGTCAAGTTCCAGATTTCAATAGCACAAAAACTCACCAAATCAACCCTCCCCTGGCACACATATCTTTATCTTTTCTACACTCAGAAGGTGTTTTGGAACGTGCTTCAGAACTCCCTGCCGATGACTGATATGAACTTCAATCCCGGTATCGGATTGGCAAAGCCGCTCTTCGTCAAAGATAAATTCATTGGCAAACTCATGCTCCAGATCGAGCACGAATCCAACGGCCGCGACTCCATTGCCTCCCGTTCATGGAATAAAATCACCTTCGGAGCCAATATACTTATCGACGCCAACTTCTCGGTCCACGGCAAAATATGGATACCAATCATCGATGGCGGTTACAACCGCGACATTCTTAAATACTGCGGCATTTACCAGGTTGGCATGTCATATCAATCGAGGCGCTTCGGCGGCTCGGTGATTTTGGTAAAGCGCCAGGGCTGGAATCTTAACTACAATACCATTGTCGAGCTCTCTTATAAAGTAGGCGAGCGCCACAATCAGTATCTCTTTCTGCAATATTACAACGGCTACGGCGAGGGGTTGCTTGAATACAACAAATTCCACTCCCAACTGCGAGTAGGCTTCGTCATCAAGCCCCGCATATTCAGCGATTATTGATCAAGACCCGGCTTCCGGTCTTAAAAATATAGGGTAGAGGAGTATAAGCTGCCGATTTACAGATGATTGCAGCGCGGTTTCGCGGTCAATTGTTTTAAACTCCAAGAGTTAAAAGTGCGAGCAAGATGAACAAAAATATGTTTTATAACATTGTTTTATTGCATGATTTAATAAAAATGCTTACCTTTGCACCGCAAAAAAAATGAGCCAAGAGAGGTTTCATTATATAATCAACACTCTCAACAGGCCGCCCCATTGGCGCAAAAATTGCCCGCCTCTCCCGGCTCTCTCACCTCCCTCCGGTGTAGGCCTTTGAGTCTTAATCTGTAAAAACTATTTAGTTATGAAGAAGATGTTAACTCGCGCAGCTAAGTGGTATTTTATCCACACTACTCTCTAAAGCGCATATTCCCGTGCTCGCCTACGGTGAGCAACGTCAACAAATCAAGATTATTAACCAATGCAACCCCACTGCCAACGGCATCAAGGTTGCATTTTTTGGTTTTGCACCTTTTTTTATGTAATTTTGTGGATATAACCGGCAGCTATCGATGAACGGCCTCCCTAAAATATTGCTCCTGGGTGATTACAGCAATTGCCAATTCACCCTCGCAACCGGGCTTAAAAAGCTCGGAGCCGATGTTACGCTTATTTCCAACGGCTCAAAGTGGCTTGACTGCGAGCGTGACATCGACATCTCCCGCAAGCCCGGCAAATTAGGTGGCCTCCAACTCTATTATCGATTGCTCGGGCCGCTCCATCGCCATCTGCGAGGCTACGACATTGTGGTGGTCAACGATCCTAATTTCGTTGAGCTTCGGCCGAGTCGCTTGCGTTGGTTGTTTGACCGCTTAAGGCGCGATAATGGCCAGGTGCATCTGATGGCAATGTGTACCGACGTGCCTCTTCTTGACATGTATGAGGCTTCGGATTGCCCGATTAGCTACAGCGAGTGGTTTATCAACGGCTCTCCATCCCCCTATCTTGCGGCCAACCCCGAAAAGTGGAGGCAATGGCATCACCCTGACTTGGTTGATTATCAAAATTATTTCTACGACAACATCGATGGCGCCATAGCGGTGCTTTATGAGTATTATCTATCGCTTCAACGGCGCCTGCCGGCCGAAAAAATTGCGTATAGCGGAATACCAATCGATCTGGACCGCTTCAAATTTGCCGCACTGCCTGATGAAATTGACCGCGTCAAGTTGTTTTTGGGTCGCGACCGCAACCGCATGCTCTTTAAAGGCACTGACTTGCTTGAAAAGGCAGCCCGCATAGTTGTTGACCGTCATCCGGGAGCGGTCAATCTGGAGATTGTCGAGAATCGCCCCTTCCGCGAGTTTACCGAACTTCTGACCAACTCCCACATTGTACTTGACCAGATCTATAGTTATACTCCCGGCACCACAGCCCTGATGGCTATGGCCTATGGCAAAAACGTTGTTTCCGGCGGGGAGGAAGATTATTATAAATTCATTGGCGAGTCAACCAACAGGCCAATCATAAATGCCCCGGTAAGCCTTGAAGAGCTTGTGGAGACTATCGACTCAGCTGTCAGCCGACCGGAGTTGCTCGCCGAGCGCGGTCGTCACTCCCATCAGTTTGTAGTTGACCACAACGATTCGCTCAAAGTGGCCCGTCGGGTGCTTGATTTCCTCACCCGAAGCCGATAGCCAGAAGCTCTTTCCGGTCATTTCACCAAAGTAGTCAGAAGGCGCTCGAATGCTTGCTCAAAGGTTTCGTCCGGGAGCATCAGTCCGGGATGTGAAGGGGAAACTTGAATTATAGCACTTTTGGTGGCAGCCAACCAGCGATAGCGCTCTTCAACCGGAAGGTCGGCCGAGGGTATGTCGGTGCGCTCAAAGAGGCTCAGTTGACGGCGCAGCCGTTCAAGGTCAGCCTCGGGGTCGAGCTGCTTGGCTTTGGCTTCATCGAGCACAATGGCTCCGCATAGTTGGCGGCGTCGCTTGCACATCATCACCAGCCCTACGTTGATAAACTCCTCGCGCTCAACATCAGGCACAAACCGGATAACAGCGTATTCATACAACCGCTCGTCGGCCGGGCGAAAAGCGTCTTGCCCGGTAGCATTTTTATTTGGCTGTGTCATAGACCCAGTTTCCTCCTTTCTTCCTTGGCTTGCTCAACAAACAGGCGGCTGTTGGCCAGACGCTCCGAAACGAAGCGGCGATACACTTCGCGGCGCTCCGAGGCGGTTGCTTCACCTTCACCCTCTTCGAGCCACTCCTCCGGCACCATGTCAATGATGCGGCTCAGAGTGCGTGGCGTTATGGCTTGACGCATCAGTCGGTCAGCTTCGTCGAGCTTGGTTGCCTTGGGCAGCAACACGTGGGTGCGTATGTAGGGGAAAGGGTCGAGCGGAGCGTTTTCAACGTTGCGCCATGAATGATGAAAATAGAGCGAAGCCCCGAAGTCAATAAGCCATAACTCGCCGTCGCGTACCATCATGTTGGGGTTAAGCCGTGTGCGGTCAACATTGGTCAGGAATGCGTCGAGCCACACGATTTTTGATGCCGTAAGCTCATCTATGTCGTTCACAGCCGGGTCAAATGTCATTGCTTTGCTCAAAAAATGCATCCCCAGGTTCTGACCTATCGATTTCTGCAACAAGTCTTGCACCTCACGGTCAGGCTCCGTGCGCCCGAACATTTCATCCAGGTCGAGGTCAACCACCTCGGGTACTTTGAATTTCAAAGCTTTCGCCACCAAGGCGCCAATCATTTCGGCCACCAACACCTTTGGTCCGTGGCCCGAGCCTTTGAGTTTTACAACATAGCGAAAGCCATCATCGGCCTCAGCCAAAGCCGGCAGCGAACCCCCTTCGCGCAGGGGAAGAATATATCGGGTGAGTTGTTGGTGTCGAAATTCCATAGTTGTTTTATTTTACTAACGGGGCGAATGAGTCGGGCACATGGGTGGTTTTGATTGCCCAACCGCCGGGATATCTGTTATTGGCGCGATTGCCTAAGTTATTAACAACTCCGAGGGGCATATCGTTGTAGGTCAGCACAACCATGCCGCGAGGCGCATCAATAGTTATCGCCTCCCCGCGCAGATAAGCTATTGCCTGAGGATAATCTACCTCTGCTTTACCGGCAAACGGCTTGCCGTCGGTTTCCGTGCGACACAGCGGCGACAGCGCATATTGCTGGGTAGGCTGATAGGCTTTCCCCTTCTGCGAGGCGATGTTGACTCCTGCGGTCTTAACATTGAGCTTGCTTCGTATGCGCCCAATCAGGCGCCCGTATCGTGAGGGTAGCGCGCAGACGCGGCCGTCAGGCGTGACTTCGAGCGAATACACGGCACCCTGCCGAAGCCATTGCTCCACTGCTTTCAGCTCCTTGGCGGGTCGGACGGTTTTTGAATCCTCGGGAGTTGGAGTCCACTCGCCCGGTTTGCGCAGGAGGGCCATAAACAGCCCCTCACCGTTGACTCGCCCCGGGATAAAACGGGCGGCGTGAATATCGCTCCCTATTGCTCCGGCGATTTTACCATGGAGCGCGGGCAGTTCCATGCTCTCGGCGCCCAGCTCGCTGATCATCCATTCTACGTTTTCTTCGTTTTCCTGACGGTTAAATGTGCAGGTGCTGTAAATGAAATAGCCCCCCGGCTTCAATAGCTTCCAGGCCGATGCTACGATTTCGCGTTGCAACTCGGCGCACTCGGCCACCAATCGCTGACTCCACTGCTC
>CAMWUH010000011.1 GCA_947177325.1 uncultured Bacteroidales bacterium | reverse complement strand
GCGACTGATTGGGGTTGCCGGCACTCAATTTCTAAATTATATAGCAAATTTAGTGTTTTTTTCATTACACACCAACTCGCTCTCAACAAAATTTGCTATCTTTGACAATTAAAAGCATTCGCCTTATGAAGATAGTTAATTTTGCCGAAACAAATTCGCTCGTCAGTCAATATCTGATGGAGATGCGCAACGTTGAGGTGCAAAACGACCCTCTGCGTTTTCGTCGCAACCTGGAACGAGTTGGTCAAATCATGGCCTACGAAATTTCCAAAACGCTTGATTACAAATCGGTTGAGGTAACCACTCCGCTCGATGTAGCTGAATGTCAAGTGATAGCGCCCAAGGTGGTGTTAGCTACGATATTCCGTGCGGGTATTCCATTTCATCAAGGCTTCCTCAGCTATTTTGACTATGCCGAGAACGCTTTTGTGTCGGCATATCGTAAGTATAAAGAGAAGGAAAACTTTGATGTTTGTATCGAATACCTCGCTTCACCGATGCTTAACGACAAGGTGCTCATCATAGCCGACCCGATGCTGGCCACCGGCGCGTCGATGGAGCTGAGCTACCACGCGCTGCTCACCAAAGGGGAGCCGGCGCATATCCACGTTGCTTCCGTAATAGCCTCGCAGCGCGCCGTTGACTACATAGCCGAGAAATTTCCCCGCGAAAAAACCACCTTGTGGGTGGGTGCTATCGACGAGCATATCAATTCCCACTCCTACATTGTGCCCGGACTGGGCGACGCCGGCGATTTGGCTTACGGCGTGAAAGAATAACCCTCATTTACCGGCTTTCAGAAATGGGAAAAAACAAGTTGAAGAAATTTGCCGAAATGGCCGAGATTGACTTCGTGTTTCAGTATCCTTTCGCCCGATTGCAGGAAGAGGGGTTTCCTATGCGCGGCAGTTGGCATGAATACTTCGGCAACAAAAATCCAATAGTGCTCGAACTGGGATGCGGCAAAGGTGAATATTGCGTCGGGCTTGCCAAGCGCTACCCCGACAAGAATTTCATCGGCGTTGACATCAAGGGGGCGCGAATGTGGACCGGAGCAACAGAAGCTCGCCGGCTGGGGCTGAAAAACGTCGCTTTCCTCCGCACCAACATCGAGCTGATCAACCGCTTCTTTGCACCGGGCGAGGTAGCCGAGATATGGATCACATTCCCCGACCCTCAGATGAAAAAAGCCACCAAGCGGCTGACTTCCACGCGATTTCTCAATCTCTATCGCCAGGTGAGCGCCGATGGTGCCCTCATCAATCTGAAAACCGACTCCCCCTTTCTCTACACCTACACCGACGCCTTGGTCAAGGAAAACAAATTGCCTGTGACGGTCAACACCGCCGACCTCTACCACTCAGGCTTCGACGACGATATCCTCTCTATTCGCACTCACTACGAACAGCAATGGCTCGACCGCGGACTAACAATAAAATATCTGGCATTCAACCTCCCGGCCAAAGGCGAGCTCATCGAGCCTGACATCGAAATAGAGCCTGACACTTACCGCTCTTATTCGCGAGGCTACATTCAAGGCGTGGTTGACCCGGACTGACAGACTATATCAACAGCTAACTCATCATTACCTATCCCCCTATACACTATGGCAGAGCCATTGAAATTATACCCCAATCTGGTGCTCGACGCACTCCGCAACGTGCGCTATCCCGGCAACGGTAAAGATATCGTTGAAGCCGGCATGGTTGAAGACGATATTCGCATCGACGGCAACCATTTGTCATTTTCGCTTATTTTTGACCGCCCTACCGACCCCTTTATCAAGTCAATAGTCAAAGCGGCAGAGAGCGCTATCCACCACTACATTTCGCCCGAAGTCGACATAAAAGGCAACATCGCCGTTAAAACCCGTCAGGTTGCTCCTCAACCGGCCGTCAAGCCCCTGGCTGAAGTCAACAACATTATCGGAGTTTCGTCGGGCAAAGGTGGCGTCGGCAAATCAACCGTGGCAGCCAACTTAGCCGTGGCTTTAGCTCGCGAAGGCTATAAAGTAGGCCTGCTTGATGCCGATATTTTCGGCCCGTCGATACCTAAAATGTTTGGCGTTGAGGATGAGCAGCTCTATATGCACAATGTTGATGGACGCGACCTCATTATCCCTCTCGAGAAATATGGCGTGAAATTGCTTTCGATAGGATTTTTAGTTGACAAGCAAGCACCTGTGCTCTGGCGCGGGTCAATGGCCTCCAATGCTCTCAAACAGCTTATCACCGATGCCGATTGGGGCCAACTCGACTATTTCCTCATCGACATGCCTCCCGGCACGAGCGACATCCACCTGACGCTTGTACAAACTTTAGCCATGACCGGGGTGGTTGTCGTCAGCACTCCTCAACAAGTGGCGCTGGCCGACGCTCGCAAAGGCATCGCTATGTTTGCGAAGCCTGAAATCAATGTGCCTATCCTCGGCCTTATCGAAAATATGGCTTGGTTCACCCCCGAGCGCCATCCCGATGAGCGCTACTATATCTTCGGCCGTGAAGGCGGGGTAGAGCTTGCCAAGGAATTGGGAGTAAAACTCCTGGCCCAGATTCCTGTTGTCGGCACCATTTGCGAACGTGGCGACGAAGGCGACCCCATCGCCACCGGCGACTCTCTGGCAGCTCAGTCATTCCTCCACGCTGCCCGCGAGGTAATTGAAGCCGTTGACCTGCGCAACGCCACCCTTCCCGCAACTGTCAAAGTCGACGTAAAACATAAATAACATATCCTCCTCTCTAATATATGGCAAGAATACTGATTATCAACGGTCCAAACCTCAACTTACTCGGCATTCGTCAGCCCGAAATCTATGGCCGGGTGTCGATGGAAGACTATCTGAAAGCTCTCCAAGTTGATTATCCCAACCTCGAAATCGAATATTTTCAAAGCAACCACGAAGGTGACATAATCGACAAGCTCCATGAAGAGGGCTTCGACGGCGACCTTAGCGGCATAATTCTCAACGCCGGCGCCTATACCCACACATCCCTGGCCATAGCCGACGCTATTTCTTCAATCGAGCGCCCTGTGATTGAGGTGCATATCTCCAATGTGCACTCGCGCGAGGCTATTCGCCAGAAATCTCTTATTTCAGGCGTGTGTCGCGGCGTTATCGCCGGCTTCGGCATGGATTCTTATCGCCTTGCCATCGAAGCGCTTGAGCCCGGCCTCTAAAAGCTGCCTTTAAACGGTTATATTTATGATTGAGCAGCTCGACGATTACATTCTTGACCATATCTCACCCGAACCTGACCACCTCAAGGTGCTCAACCGCCATGTCAACACGCGGTTACTATATAGCCGCATGTGCTCGGGCCACTTGCAGGGACGACTGCTCAAAATGCTGACGGCGATGATTAATCCTCGCCGAGTGCTTGAATTGGGCACATACGCAGGTTATTCAGCACTGTGCATTGCCGAGGGGCTACGTCGGCCCGAAGCCCGCATCGACACAATTGAAGTAGAAGATGAACTCGAAGATTTCATCCGCGAGCATTTCTCTACAACACCCTTGGGTCAACGCATTGACCTGCATATAGGAGATGCTCTCGAAATTATTCCCCGCATTAATCGCGGCGATTGGGATATGGTGTTTATCGACGCCAATAAACGCACCTACGTTGATTATATTGAAACACTCTTGCCACTGCTCCCTGTTGATGCTTTCATCCTGGCCGACAATACCCTTTGGGATGGGAAAATCATCGACACCGCCGTCAACCACGATGCCCAGACCCTCGGCATCGCCGCATTCAACGACCTTGTAGCCCGCCACCCCCAATTAGAAACCGTTATTCTCCCCCTTCGCGACGGCCTTACCCTCCTCCGCAAGACCCGCCTTTAGAGCCGGTTAAGAAGATATTTTATTCTATTCTATTTTAGTTTCGTACAAGGAAAAAGATGACTGCCGGCTGAAAATTTTCAGCCGGCAGTCATAAATACTTTAGCGAGGGGGGAAAGGAGCGTTGTCAGAGCGCGATTTTCAGAGAGGCCACTGCGCCGTTTGCGAGAATTGCATTGACCACTACCACAGCCGATTGTGGCAGGCGATTGAGAGCTATGTCGACCTCAGGCGAAGCTTCGCCTCGATGACCGAGTCGATGACGACCGGAAAGGTCGTAGATATCGACAGCCACAATGGGCGACCCTGTTGAGCTGATTACCAAATGATTGCCTACGAAGCGGAAATCAACATCGGCCAACCCCGCAGCTTCATCTGCCGTAACTTCATCAATGCCTGTTGAGCTCACTTTAATTATAAATTCTTTCCATTGGTCAGCTGACTCAAATTGGCTTTTTGCATCGTCAGTAACAAACATTATCACATTAGATTGGTCGACACCGGCCCATACGTCATTGCCCAATGCAGGCGCTTGTGCAAGTTCGTCGGCATAGATGGTCGACAGAGAGGTCCAATCTTCCATAGCGCCATCGCCGATTGATTGCAACGCAGCCGGGAATTTTATCTCCTGGGCCGAAGTCATCCCCATCAAGGCATAGTCGCCTATGTTAGTGATTCCGGCAGGGAGCAAATCAGAGTTATCGAGAGCGGCATTGCCCTTAAACATCAACGAAGGGATAGCTGTCAGTGCGGCAGGTAATTTGATAGAGGACAGTGTCGCGTCGTCGAAAAACACTCCTGAACCGAACTCGATAGCACAGTCGGGGAGAGCGACCGTGGTCAGAGCCGGGTTAAGCGCAAAGGCATAGCTGCCTATAGCGCTGATGGACTTTGATGCCGAAAGATTGGCATCGGTCAGCCCGCTTTCGTAGAAGGCCTTTTCTCCAATCCGTTCCAAAACAGCAGGAAAGTTAATGGTTTGCAATGATTTGCACTGAGAAAAAGCATTATCGCCGATTGAAGTAACCGATTCGGGAATAACTATCTTTTCAAGCGCACTGCAACCTGCGAAGGTCGATGCTTCGATTGCTGGGATAGCTCCGGCGATTGTAACTTGCTTAAGTGCAGTGCAATCTTTGAAGGCATAATCGCCTATCGAAGTAACCGAAGCGGGAATGGTGATTCCGGTCATGCGCTTGCAAGCGACAAATGCCGATGACTCTATGCGCTCAACCGTAGCGGGAATCGACAGGAATGTGATGGCCGAATTACCGAAAGCTCCGCGGCCTATCGCTGTGACGTCAGCAGGTAGCAGGATTGTCGAGGCGTTTGAACCGAAGAAAGCATAGGCCGGAACGACCGATGCATCACTCACGCCGGCTCCGGTAGCGAGCACTTTACCATCGTAGGCTTCTATCTTCGCATTCGAAAGGTCAATTAATGTAAGCGCCGGCATGCGGTCGTTGATAAACTGAAAGTCGGCAGCATTTATCGGGCCGCTCACGGTCAGAACGGTTTCCCTGTCGGGATTGGCAACTAACGTAGCTAAAGAGCCTGCTTCCTTGCTTTCAACATTTATAGCATTAGCCTCAAGGGCACAAATAGCCGATAGACCAATGGTTGTAGCTGAGATTATAGTCTTGAAGGTCATAAACTAAAATATAATAAAAGAGATGAGAGCAATAGTCTATTGATTAAATAACAAGCAAATATAGCAATTTATTGCCTAACCTGTAACTAAAAAATTGGGGGAGTGGAGGTTTCGTTAAAAATTAAGCCTACTTTTGAGAGAAATTGGAGAGGTGGGGGGAGTTTTCGGCGGAAGTGGTTGATAGATTGAAAAATTCAAGCTAACTTTGTGGTTTGAAAACTTCATTTGGAGAAACGCCAATCGAATTTATTTAATTACTTGCTAACTTCAGCTATCAAAATGAACATTCTGCTCCTTGGCTCAGGCGGCCGCGAATCGGCTCTCGCTTGGAAAATATCGCAAAGCAAATCGTGCTCAAAACTCTTCATCGCCCCTGGCAACGGTGGCACGGACAGTTACGGCGAAAACGTTGCAATCTCACCTCTCGACTTCGATGCTATCAAGCAATTCTGCAATCAAAACTCGATTGAAATGATTGTGGTAGGCAACGAAGATCCGTTAGTGGCCGGCATCTGGGACTACTTTCAATCAACCGACATTCTGGTGGTTGGTCCCTCAAAAGCCGGAGCTGCTTTGGAAGGTTCGAAAGATTTTGCCAAGGCCTTTATGACTCGCCATGCCATTCCCACGGCTGCCTATCGCAGCTTTACGGCCGACACAGTTGCCGAAGGTGAGGCTTTCCTGCGCTCGCTGAAAGCGCCCTACGTGCTGAAAGCCGACGGCTTGGCTGCCGGAAAGGGTGTGCTGATTATCGACAATATCGATCAGGCTTGCGCTTCACTGCGCGAAATGCTTGGAGGCATGTTTGGAGCTTCATCGGCAACCGTAGTTATCGAGGAATTTCTCTCGGGCATTGAGTGCTCGGTGTTTGTCCTGACCGACGGCAACGGTGGCTATCGAGTGCTCCCCGTAGCGAAGGATTACAAGCGCATTGGCGAAGGTGATACCGGCCCCAACACCGGCGGCATGGGCGCGGTCAGCCCTGTAGTGTTTGCCAACGACGAGTTTATGCAAAAGGTTACCTCACGCATCATCGAGCCAACCATCAAGGGGCTGAAAGAGGAGGGGATAACCTATCGAGGCTTCATTTTCCTTGGCCTGATAAATGTTGGTGGTGAGCCTATGGTAATTGAATACAACGTCAGGATGGGCGACCCCGAAACAGAAGCAGTCATGCTTCGCATCGACAGCGACCTGGTGCCGCTGCTGAAAGCTGCCGCCGAGGGCAATCTCGGCGATTTGCCCCTGGAAATCTCGAAGCAAGCCGCCGTAACGGTAATGGTGGTGTCAGGTGGCTATCCCGGCAGCTACCCCAAAGGAAAAGCAATCACCCTGCCGGCTGCGTCAGAGAGTATTCTCTTCCATGCCGGTACCCGTCGTGAAGCAGAGCAACTGGTTACTTCAGGCGGCCGCGTCATTTCCGTCAGCTCAAAGGCCGACACCGTAGAGGAGGCTCTCAAACTGAGCTTCGCAACTGCCGAAGCGATTGAATTTGAAGGCAAATATTTCCGCCACGACATCGGCGCGGACTTGCTTCGCCTGGCCAACGACGATAAATAGAAGTTAGAGCCGGCTCTTAATCAGGGCTACACATCAACAACACTCAGCAATGACTTTAGAGAAGCTCCTTGAGCATATACATTCCCGACATATCCTGACGGCTTCAGCCCTCGTTTTGCTCTGCATAGTAGGTGGCGAATGGCTGTCGGGGGCCACTCAGCCTGTCGAGGGTTACCGCGGGTTGCTATTTCCTTCAGCCAATCATTGGTTTAAGCCCGGAGTGGTGTCGACAACCCTCAATCTGTTGCTGATTTTCTTCTCGGCCCTGATGGCCCAAGCCATCAACAAGCGCTTCAACGTAATGCGGTCGATTACCGGCCTTTGGGGCGCACTGTTTCTGGTAATGGCCGGCGCACTTATCAATCTTACCAACAGTTTTAACGGGAGCACCATCCTGGTAGCCACGATGCTGATTGTAACGTGGCTGCTATATTCATGCTACGACAACAGCGAGCGTCGGCGACGCATTTTCCTTATATTCTTCCTCCTGGCCCTGGGCGGAACGTTTCAGTATGCCTTTCTGCTCTATGTGCCGGTGGTGGTGCTTGGAATGGTGCAAATGAAAGTGTTGAACCTCCACACCATTGTAGCAGCACTGTTGGGCCTGATTACTCCCCCCTGGATAATAATAGGGGGAGGTATCGTTGACCCGGCCGACATAAAAATGCCGACACTGATAGCCACATGGGCGGTTGACCTGTCGACCGACAAGTTGCTTACTCTCGTCACCCTCGGCATGATAGCCCTGCTCGGCATAGGCTTCTACCTCGGCAACTTCCTCAAGCTTCTGAGCTACAATGCCCGCAACCGTGCTTTCAACGGCTTCCAAACCCTGCTGCTCTTCTCCACCATAGTTTTGGCACTGGTTGACTACACTAACCTCGCTCTCTACTCGCTGCTCCTTGCCATGGAGTCGGCCTACCAAATAGCCCATTTCTTCACAATTCGCCGACTGCCGCAATCGTCGATAGTGATTTTGGCAATCTTCGCCCTATTCATAATTTTTGCCCTGTCAACTATTCTTGCTTAGGCTATGAGCAGCGTTGAAAAGAAGAAAGTAATCATCGAGAGCCACATTCCGGCCGTACCCGTTGAATTGGCTGAGCATTTCAATGTGGTCAGACTTGAGCCGGCCCTTATCACCACCGAGGCAGTGGCTGATGCCGATGCACTTATTGTACGCACCCGCACCCGCTGTAACGCCTCGCTACTCGCCGGCAGTCGTGTCAAATTCGTGGCCACCGCAACCATAGGCACCGACCATCTCGATCTCCCTTGGCTCGCAGCCAACGGCATTGAGGCCGTCAGCGCCCCGGGATGCAACGCGCCGGCCGTGGCTCAATACGTGTTTGCATCTCTGCTCCATTCAGGGATTGCCCTGAGAGGGAAAACTTTGGCTGTTATTGGCGTTGGCCACGTCGGTACAATCGTGGCTCGCTGGGGTGAAACCCTGGGTATAAACGTTCTCCGTGTTGACCCTCCCCGTCAGCGCCGAGGCGATCCGGGCCATTGGCTGACGCTTGACGAAGCAGCCTCGCAGGCCGACATTATCACCTTCCACACGCCACTGACATTATCAGGCTCCGATGCCACCTATCATTTAGCCTCACAGCAACTTATCGGTCGACTCAAATCCGGAGCAATACTAATCAATGCTGCCCGCGGAGAAATTTTCGACACCGAAGCTGTTGTTAACGCCGTCGAGGCCGGAACAATTGCCGCGCCAATAGTGGATTGCTGGGAAAATGAGCCCGACATTTCGCTCCGACTGCTTCAATCGGCTGCCGTGGCCACTCCCCACATAGCCGGCTACTCGCTTGAAGGGAAGCTGCGCGCCACCTCCACTGTTATCGCTGCTCTTTGTCGCCGGTTTAACGCCCCGTTGCCTCACCTGCCACAAATCAACGATCCCGAAGGCCACGGCGCTTCAGCACCAACTGCTGAAGCTATTGCCAATTCATATAATCCACTGATCGACACTGCCGGGCTGCGACATGATCCCTCGCTCTTCGAGCAGCTCCGCAACCTATATCAACTCCGCAACGAGAACATTTGACCGCCTACCCTAATCATTAAAATATATAAAAACCTCTATATCGCTCTACATTGATATGCAAGACCTTAACGAACTAAAAAAAGAACTCATAGCCGACGGCAGCCTCAGCTCGGCCGACGTGGCTCGCCTCCGGGAAGCTATTTTTGAAGATGGCATGACAATGGAAAAGGGGGACTTCCTGTTCCAACTCAAAGACTCTTTTAACCATAAACATGTTGCCCCCGAATTTAAGGACCTCTTTGTTGAAGCCCTATCATCGCTCCTGCTCGACGACGAAGACAGCCCCGGCGAAATAGACGACTCCGAGGCTAAATGGCTCAGAGCAAAGATTCAGAACGGCCACATTGACGACATCGACCGCGCCCTGCTCAAAAACCTGCGCATTCGCTCGATCAACTACCCCTCGATACTCAACTACAAAAACGGAGTGACCCGCCGCTTTGAGAAGTGCCTTTACTTCACTCGCTACCTGACATTGCTCGCCGTGTTTGGATCGCTGCTCTCGGCAGTAGCCCTTTTTATCAAAGGCTCCATCATTGTCGTAAACGCCCTTAAGCTGTTTATTCTTCACATTGGCAGCCCTGACTACGAACACATCCTCGAGATGTTTGTATCGTCGGTCGATGTGTTCTTGTTTGCCATGGTTTTGGTAATCTTCGGTGTTGGCATCTACGAACTGTTTATCACCAAGATCGACCCGGTGCTTCAGAAAGTTGACGGCCGCCCGTCGTGGATGCAAGTCAAGAATGTCGACGACTTGAAATCGTCGCTCGGCAAAGTGATTTTGATGGTGCTTATCGTAACCTTCTTCAAATATTCAATTGAAGTGGAATATGGCAACGTCAACGACCTGCTCAAACTCGGCGTAGGCATCGTGCTCATCTCTGCTGCTTTGTATATCACCGGCAAATCACATCATTAACCGGATACTCGCCCAATGTTATCATCAGGCAAACTCGGTTTTGGAGGCTTGACAGCTCTGGTGCTCGGGCTGGTTGTGGGTGTTGGCATCTACAACCTGCCCCAGAACATGTCGGCGGCTGCCTCGCCCGGAGCTGTGGCCCTGTCGTGGCTGATTACCGGTGCCGGCATTCTGCCTCTGGTGATGATATTCAAATATCTGAGCGAAAAATATCCCCGATATAATGCCGGATTGTATCAGTACGCCCAAGCCGGCTTCGGCAACTATGTCGGCTTCAATATAGCGTGGGGTTACTGGCTCTGCTCGGCCTTCTCCAACGTTACCTACGGCGTGATGCTCAACGACTCGGTGGGTGCGTTCTTCCCTGCACTGTTGCGTCACGGTGTAGCCACTGTGGTGTTTTGCTCTGTGTTGATTTGGGTTATGTACTGGATTGTGTCGCGCGGAGTAAAAACAGCCAAGACCATCAACTCACTTCTGGCCGTGGTGAAGGTTGTGATGATAGCCTTTATCATCGTGGTGTTTATCATCTTCTTTAAAGCATCTCTTTTTGAGGCCGACATTTGGGGCACATCCCCCGGCGACCTCCCGTTAGGAACCCAAATCAGCGGCACGATGATGATAACCCTCTTCTGCTTCTTTGGCGTGGAGGGCGCAGTGATGATGTCGGCACGTGCCAAGAAAAGCAGTGACGTGGGGCGCGCCGGGATTGCAGGTTTCGTTATAGCGTTGCTCCTCTATCTGGCTGTGTCGCTCCTTTGCTTCGGATTGATGAGCAACGCTCGCCTGGCCGGACTGTCCGACCCGTCAATAGCTTATATACTTCGCGACACGTGTGGCGAGTGGGCCTATTGGTTTGTAATCGTAGCCGTCATCATCTCTCTGCTTGGCGGATGGGTAGCCTGGACACTTATCGTAGCCCAAGTGCCTTACGAAGCCTCATTGGCCGGCATCATGCCTAAAGCGTTTAGCCGGGTCAACCGCCACAATATGCCCGCCTTCGGGCTGGTGGCATCGAGTCTGGCCATGGAAGTGTTTCTGCTCTTGGTTGTAATGGCCGACGACGTTTATTTGACCGCCCTGCGAATAACCGGCTTGATGATTATCCCCTGCTATTTTTTCACCGCCCTGTTTTTGCTCAAACAGCGCACATCGGCCCGAGTAAAGACCCTGGCGGTGGTTGCCACTCTGTTTTGCGTATGGATGGCCTATGCCGGAGGCCTCGTCGACATGATAATGACCTCGTTTTTCTATTTGGCGGGGATTGGATTCTACATTCGCGTAAGGCGCGAACATCGAGGCCATTTACCCATGTTCACCTCCAAAGAAAAGCTCTGCTTATTGTTTTTGACCGCCTGTGCAATTTTCACCGTTGTTCAGCTCGCCCTGACCCACGGCTCCATCGCCTGAACCAAAGTTCAGAAGCCGCTATCTTTCATAAATGAAATGAGATGGCTTGATTAAGAAAAAATTGGGGGAGTGGAGGTTTTTTTATAACTTTGCATTTAATCGAAAATCCATATCTGAATATATCATCTCAAATCTGTAACTTATATTATCATCTATGAAAAAATTAATGAAAACATCGGCCGTGGTTATCTCTCTCGTAATGACCATTATTCTCGCAGCTTGCTCTAACGTTACTCCCGAAGTCAAAGATTATACCGACACCATCGACCAATTAGCCGATTTAGCTAAAAAAGGGGAAAACGGTGATCCTGAAAAAGTGGCCCGAATCATTGCCAAACTCAGCAAGTTCAACTCATCTGAAGTTGAAATGACCGAAGATGACAAGGAGGCTATCGCCGATTCTTATTATGACCTTCTCAAAGTGTTTTACAAACAATTTGATGAACCCATCCCCGAGGGCTTTAAAAAACAGCTGATATCTGAAGTCAGTGCTCGCTCTACTCTCGGCCAGATTGCGTCAGAGTTTTACTTCGACATGATGACGTCTATCGGCACCTATTGATCCAAATCCGTCACCGGCACGTCTAACCTCATCTGCTTTCTCCAAATTTAAATTCCACACTCCCCACACTGACAACTCCATGAAGCGCTTTATAAATTGGTGTCGCCGATATATCTCTATTTTCTTCATCGCAATAGTTGCTGCGGTGGCTTATATTTTGTTTTTCAACGAAAACTCCGTGAGTCATCAAGCCGAACTTAAAACCGAAATCAGGCGTTTGCAATATGAAATAAAAGATTGCAACGACACCATTGAGCGCTATCGCGAGCTCAACCGCCGCCTGCAGGTATCGCCCGAAGAGATGGAGCGCATCGTGCGTGAGCAATACCACATGCAGCGCCCCAATGAAGACGTTTATATAATGGAATAATCAATCTAAAGCTATGGCAAAAGATAAAGAAAGAAAACTGACCCCCGATGAAATCGTTGGTCAACAGCCATCTACCCCGGTCACAGTGTTGTCAACCATAGGCCTTTTAGGCTTGGTGGCGGGAGCGTTGATACCGATTTTTTTCGCTTCAAATCAAAGCTACACCTCCTTGCCCCCCTATTATAAATACATTTTCGGAGCCGGGGCGCTGATGCTGCTCGTTGCGCGCATCATGAACCGATACACGGGGCAGATATTGCGCGTCAAACGCCTCTACCGCATCGAAACATGGAGCGCATTGTTTTTCTGCGTAGCCACCTTCTTCCTCTTCTACAGTTCAGATTCCTCGCGCGACTGGCTTGCATTCACTCTCGCCGGCGGTGTTCTCCAGGTGTTTACCTCCATCATGATTCCCCGAACTCTCTCCAAAGCCATCAAAGAAAACTCATAATGACCTGAGAGCAAAAAATTGGGTTGACAGGCTGATAAAGCTGAAAAAAATTGCTATATTTGCACTTTAATTGTAAAGTCAAAACAAATTAAGCGTTAAAACTACGCTAAATAGCTATATTTCAGCAATGAACATATCACTCAAATGGCTTAAACGCTATCTCGACATCAACATGACCGCCGATGAATTGGCGGCCGTGCTTACCTCTATCGGCCTCGAAACCGGCGCCGTTGAAGAGGTCGAAACTATTAAAGGGGGCTTGAAGGGGCTCGTGGTAGGTAAAGTGCTTACTTGCGAAGCTCACCCCGACAGCGACCATCTCCACGTTACAACAGTTGACCTCGGCGACGGTCAAGCTACTCAAATTGTTTGCGGTGCCCCCAACGTGGCAGCCGGCCAAACGGTTATCGTTGCCACCGTCGGCACAAAACTCTACGACGGCGATAAAGAATTTCAAATAAAAAAATCTAAAATTCGTGGCGTTGAGTCGTTTGGCATGATTTGCGCCGAAGACGAAATCGGTGTAGGAACGTCCCACGACGGCATCATAGTCATTGACCGCGAAGTGGCTCCCGGCACTCCCGCTGCCGAATTTTTCAATATCGAGAGTGACTGGGTGCTGGAAGTTGACCTTACTCCCAACCGCATCGACGCAGCGTCACACTATGGCGTAGCTCGCGACGTGGCCGCTTGGATGGCCCGTCACGCCAAGGCCGAAAAACTTACCCGCCCGTCGGTCGATGCCTTCAAAGTTGACCGCCCAGATGGTGCAGTCAGCGTTGAGGTCGACGATTACAAAGCTTGCCCCCGCTACACCGGCGTAACTATCCGCGGCATCAAAGTAGGCGAAAGCCCCGAATGGCTCCGCAATGCCTTGACAACTATCGGTGTTCGCCCAATTAACAACGTTGTCGATATCACCAACTTTATTCTCCACGGCTTCGGCCAGCCGCTTCACGCCTTCGATGCCGACAAAATTGCCGACGGCAAGGTGATTGTCAAGACTTGCCCCGAAGGCACCCTCTTCACAACTCTCGACGGCGTTGAGCGCAAACTCAATTCAGCCGACTTGATGATTTGCAGCCCGACAGGACCTATGTGTCTGGCCGGCGTATTCGGAGGCTTGGAGTCGGGCGTAACCGAGCAAACTACATCAGTGTTTATCGAAAGTGCCTACTTCAACCCGACAATGATACGCAAGGCTGCTCGCCGCCACGGCTTGTCGACCGACGCCTCATTCCGCTACGAGCGTGGTTGTGACCCCAACGGCACCCTCTATCTCGCCAAATTGGCCGCCCTGATGATTCAGGAACTTTGCGGCGGCGAAGTGGCCGGTGAAATTGTCGACATATATCCCGAGCCGGTGAAACCTTACCCCGTCAGCCTGAGCTACGACTATGTTGACCGTCTCATCGGCAAGCATATCGACCACGACGATGTCGACGCAATTCTTCGCTCCCTCGAAATAGAAATCGCCGGCCGTCGCGATGGCCAAATCGACCTCTTGGTCCCGACCTATCGCGTCGATGTGCAGCGCCCCTGCGACGTGGTTGAGGATCTCCTCCGCATCTACGGCTATAACAATGTAGAGCTTAAAGATGAGGTTAAATCGTCGCTCTCTTACAAAACATTTACCGACGCGGCCGATGATCTCCGTCGCCTTATCGCCGAGCAATTGACCGGCCAAGGCTTCAATGAAATCCTCAACAACTCCCTCTCAGCCGAAAGCTACTATGCCGAGTTGGAATCCTATCCTATAAGCCACTCTGTCAGATTGCTCAACCCCTTGAGTTCTGACTTGGCCGTTATGCGCCAAACCTTGCTCTTCGGCGGCTTGGAATCGCTTGCCCACAATATCAACCGCAAAGCCGCCGACCTGGCTTTCTATGAATTTGGCAACGTTTACTTCTTCAATCCCGAAGCAGAATCAACAGCTGAGAAACCTCTCGCACCCTATAGCGAAGGCTCTCGCCTGGCTCTTTGGATGACCGGCCACAGCCGCAGCGCATCCTGGACCGGTAAAGCCATAGAAGCTTCTTTCTACGACCTCCGCGCTGTAGTTGACCTGCTGATGGCTCGTTGCGGCATTTCTGCCCGCGAATTGGTTATTACCGAAGCTCCGGCCGACGACATCTTCGCCGCTTCGCTCACAATCACTGCCCGCAACGGCAATCGTCAGATAGGGAGAATGGGTATCGTAAGCAACCGTCAGCTCGCTAAATTCGACATCGAACAGCCCGTCTACTACGCCGAGCTCGATTGGCTTACCATTGTGAAGCTCTCGCTCGGTCGCACAGTAACTTTCGCGCCTCTGCCCAAAACAATGACCGTGGAGCGCGACCTTTCGCTGCTGCTCGACTCCGACGTCAAATTCAGCCAAGTGGAGCAAATCGTCAGCTCAAGCGAGCGCAAGTTACTCAAAAAGGTTGAACTCTTCGATGTTTATGAAGGGAAAAACCTCCCCGCCGGCAAAAAATCCTATGCCATCAAGCTAACATTGCAGGACGACGAGAAAACCCTTCAGGACAAGCAAATCGAAGCCGTTATGAACAAGGTTATCACCAATCTCAAAAAGCAACTCAACGCCGAGCTGCGCTAATAGCCCGCTATCTCTTTTATTCGCAAATCATAAATATTAACTTCTAACTTAATACATTCACAAACCCCTATGGGAAGAGCATTTGAATATCGCAAAGCACGCAAACTGAAACGCTGGGGCAACATGTCGCGCACATTTACCCGCATTGGTAAAGAAATCACTATCGCCGCTAAAGCCGGCGGTCCCGACCCCGACACCAATCCCCGTCTGCGCGTATTGATGCAAAACGCCAAGGCTGCCAATATGCCTAAAGACACCGTTGAACGCGCTATCAAAAAAGCTACTGAAAAGGACTCAAGCGACTATAAAGAAATCACCTACGAAGGCTACGGCCCCTTTGGCATCGCTATCTTCGTTGAAGCTGCTACCGACAACAACACCCGCACCGTGGCCAACGTACGCTCTTATTTCACCAAACATGGCGGCAGCCTCGGTACTCAAGGCTCTCTCACCTTCCTCTTCGACCACAAATGTGTGTTTAAAATCAAACTCAAAGAGGGCATCAGCCTCGAAGACCTCGAACTCGAACTCATTGACTACGGCGTTGAAGAAATCGAGCCCGACGAAGACGACCAAGTAGTGCTCTACGGCGCTTTCGAAGAGTTTGCCAACATTCAGAAATATCTTGAAAGCAACGGCTTCGAAATCGTTTCAGCCGAGTTTGAACGTATCCCCCACGAACTCAAAGAGGTAACCGCCGAACAGCGCGTAACCCTCGACAAACTTCTTGAAAAGCTCGAAGAGGACGAAGACGTTCAAAACGTTTTCCACAACATGAAAGAAGATGACTCTGACGAAGAATAATCCCTTCGCCCGCCGTTTCTTTCTTAACAATTCTGTCAATTCAATCCAACCTCCCTACTTATGTTTTCCGGAATAGTTGAAGCAGCTGCCCCGGTGGTGAATATCAACCGCCTCTCCAACGGCAACGTTGACCTGACTTTGCGCGCTCCTTTCGCCGACGAGCTCCATATCGATCAATCGGTGGCCCACAACGGTGTGTGCCTCACTGTGGTTGAGCTTGGCCCGGACATGACCTATCGCGTCACAGCCATCGACGAAACTCTCCGTCGCAGCAATCTCGGCTCGCTCGAGCCCGGCATGACCGTCAACCTTGAGCGCTCTATGCTCATGAACGGCCGTCTCGACGGACATATCGTTCAAGGCCACGTTGACACCACAGCCACCTGCGTCGACATCGAAGACCGCGACGGCAGCCGCTACTTCAAATTTCAATACCAACTTGACCCTGCAATGGCAGCCAAAGGCTATGTGACGGTTGAGAAAGGCTCGGTAACGGTCAACGGCGTTTCGCTCACCGTTTGTGATTCCGAACGCGACTCGTTTCGTGTGGCCATCATCCCTTACACTTTCGATCACACCAACTTCCACGAAATCAAAGTAGGCTCGGTAGTAAACATCGAATTTGACATCATCGGCAAATATCTCGCCCGCTTGGCCGAATTTGCCTCCAAATGAGCCATATCCCTCAATAATTCGACAATCTTTGCAACTTAACTATGGATAAAATTTCACTCAACATCAAAGATGTGCTCGGCACCGTTTCTGCCGACCAAATCAAAGCTCTCGACACCAAAGCTGCCGAAGCTCTCGCCAAAGTTGACAACGGCACCGGCGCCGGCAACGACTTCCTTGGCTGGGTTAACCTCCCCTCTTCAACTCCCGCTTCACTCCTCGACGACATTCAAGCCACTGCCGACGCTCTCCGTCGCGACTGCGAAGTTGTAGTAGCAATCGGTATCGGCGGCTCTTATCTCGGCGCTAAAGCCGTTATTGAAGCCCTCAACAACGCTTTTGATGCCTATATCCCCCAACCCGGCACTCCCAAAGTGCTCTTCGCAGGCCAAAACATCGGCGAAGATTATCTCTACGAGCTTACCCAATACCTCGCCGACAAGAAATTCGGCATCATCGTAATCTCTAAATCAGGCACAACCACAGAGCCCGCCATCGCTTTCCGTATGCTTAAAGAGCAGCTCGAAAAGCAACTTGGCAAGGCTGAAGCCTCTCGCCGCATCGTAGCCATCACCGACAAAGCCCGTGGCGCTCTCCGCCAACTCGCAACCGAAGAAGGCTACAAAACTTTCGTTATCGAAGACAACGTTGGCGGCCGCTTCTCAGTGCTCACCCCGGTAGGCCTTCTCCCCATCGCCGTAGCCGGCTACGACATCAAAGCCCTCATCAACGGCGCAATCGAGATGGAAAATGCCACCAAAGATGCCAACGACAAAAATCCCGCTTACCTCTACGCTGCCACTCGCAACGCCCTCTATCAAGCCGGTAAAAAAATCGAAATCCTCGTTAACTACAATCCCAAACTCCACTACTTCGGCGAATGGTGGAAACAGCTCTACGGCGAAAGCGAAGGCAAAGACCACAAAGGTATCTTCCCCGCTGCTGTCGACAACTCTACCGACCTCCACTCTATGGGTCAGTGGATTCAAGACGGCGAACGCACCATCTTCGAAACAGTGCTCTCTGTTGCCCAACAACGCCACACCCTCGTTATCCCCTCTGACGACGCTAACCTCGACGGCCTCAACTACATCGCCGGCAAGCGCGTTGACGAAGTAAACAAAATGGCTGAGCTCGGCACCCGCATCGCCCACGTTGACGGCGGCGTACCCAACCTCCAAATCGTTATTCCCGCTCTCACCGAGCGCTATCTCGGCCAGCTCATCTACTTCTTTGAGAAAGCCTGCGGTATCTCAGGCTATATGCTCGACGTCAACCCCTTCAACCAACCCGGCGTTGAGGACTACAAACGCAACATGTTTGCTCTCCTCGAAAAGCCCGGCTACGAAGAGCAAACCAAAGCTATCAAAGCCCGCCTCTAATTCACCCGACAGTATATAGTCACTATAAAAAAGAATCCCGCGACCTCTCCGGCCGCGGGATTTATTTTTGCATTATCCGCCGTAAAAACACGATACATGATACATGATACATGATACACGACACGATACTTGAAATCAGTGTATCACCGGTGTATCAGTATCACCACCGTGTATCAGTGTATCATTGTATCACCGATTTTACTTCGGGGGGTTATTTGCGATGGGTGGTGTCGAAGCGATGCTCGAGCGAGTTGTTGAAGTAAAGTATATGCTCGCGCTCCGAGTCGGGCAGGCGCACTTTCCAGGCTTCGACATCACCGTTACCGACGGTGGTGGTTTCTACAACATCGGTTATACCGAGAATGTTGCGGAGGAACTGGCGAAGGTCGGCCGTAGAAGCCACATAGAAGGGCTCTGCTGCGTTTGTACCCTTTCCGGTTGAAACTATGCAGTCAACAAGGAGATTGAGGCGAGGCTGAAGCTGAAGGGACATATCGACGTTGCCTGAGCGGGTGGCGGCCACAAGCGCCGTGATGAGCAAGTCGAGTGACATCGGGTTTTCATCGACAACGGCTTCAGCCAAAGAGGCTGCCGTGTCATAGTCCTGAGAGTCGTAGGCATTCATCAGCAGGGGATAAGCCTGATAGGGATCATATTGAGGAGAGAACCCCTGGCCCAGATAGAGATAGGCCATTTCGGCATTGGTCAGCGTAGTGTCGGCTTTGACAAAGCGGTCGAGCAGCTGATTGTAGTTAGCGGGATTCATTGCCATATCAACTTCAATTTGGTTGAGGTCAACATTGACAAGCTCGTCAGCTGCGTTGGCATTGGCGCCACAGGCGGCTACGAGAAGTGTAAAAAACAATGATTTGAGCGTAAATTTCATAATTGAGTGTGATGAATTTCGATTGAAAAGGGGAGAGGCGTCAAAACCTGCTCTTAATGGATAACGCCGTGCAGGGGGTTAATGTTCAGCCCCGGCGATAAATGGATTATCGGGCGTTAGGGTGGGGGAGATTGAGAATTTGGAATATCTTTTCGGGAATCTGGATGTTGTTGTTCCACGACGAGAATATTTCGGCTCCGTTGCCTATAGCCATAACCGGCACAGGGTTGCCTGTGTGTCGGAATGAGGTAAAGCCATAGCCGGCCTTTGAGTTAAGGAGGTCGACTGCGGCGGCAATGAAGTGATTGACAGTAGAGTAGAGGTTGGTTTGGTCAACTGCCACACGGTTAACCACGTCGGTGTAGGCCTGCTGTAGAGCGGCATCCTCCTCGGGAGTTACCTCAATGGCGCTGTAAAGACCGAGCGATTGAGAAAGCAGTTCTTGCAGTTCACTCCATTCATAGTTGCGACGCGTGCGCATCATCGCCTCGAAATGGACGCTCAGGCGGTCTTTTGACCAATGTTGAGTAGTGATTACCTCGGGGTAGCAG
>CAMWUH010000010.1 GCA_947177325.1 uncultured Bacteroidales bacterium | reverse complement strand
CTACTAAAAAAATTGAGCAAGTCGCTGCCTCCATTGTTGCATCACGCAAAAAAAATCACTAACTTTGCAGCCATATTTCCAAGAGCGGGCTTGCTGAGGCATTCCCGGTCATAAATCAATTTTTTTATCACCACTCCACGCTATCTAATAGGTATGGTTAAATTTTTCAAAAAAGGCGCCAACAAATTCTATGCCGTTGACACCGACCATCAGTTTACCGACGACGAAATTCAACGCCTGTCATGGCTTTTGTCTGACGCTAAACCAATCAGCTCCACCTCTGTTAAAGGCCACTTCATTGGGCCGCGCAAAGAGATGATTACCCCCTGGAGCACCAACGCGGTTGAAATCACCCAAAACATGGGCTTGACCGGTATCAGTCGCATCGAAGAATTTAACCGTGTGGACCACGCTACCGGTTTTGACCGAATGTTGTTCCGAGCCTACGACCGCCTCGACCAACGTATTTTCTCAACCGACCGTAAGGCCGAGCCAATCATCGAAATCAGCGACATCGCTGCCTACAACGATGCTGAAGGCCTCGCCTTGAGCGCCGACGAGCAAGCCTACCTGCAACAACTCGCCGACCGCCTTGGTCGCCCCCTGACTGATAGCGAAGTGTTTGGCTTCTCTCAGGTCAATTCAGAGCACTGCCGCCACAAAATTTTCAACGGCACTTTTATTATTGACGGCAAAGAAATGCCCTCGTCGCTCTTTAAACTCATCAAGAAAACTTCACAAGAAAATCCCAACTCGCTCGTTTCGGCCTATAAAGATAATGTGGCTTTTGTAAAAGGCCCTAAAGTAGAGCAGTTCTACCCCGTCAACCCCGACCGCCCCGACCTCTTCGAAGTCAAAGATATCAACACCGTAATTTCGCTCAAAGCCGAAACCCACAACTTCCCAACCACTGTTGAGCCATTCAACGGTGCTGCTACCGGAACCGGCGGCGAAATCCGCGACCGCTTGGGCGGTGGCAAAGCGTCACTTCCATTGGCCGGAACTGCGGTTTACATGACCTCTTACCCCCGCCTTACCCCCGAGGAGCGCTACCGGGTTATGATGGATCCTCGCGCTTGGCTCTATCAGACTCCTGCCGAAATCCTCATCAAAGCCTCTAACGGCGCCTCCGACTTCGGCAATAAATTCGGTCAACCCCTTATCTGTGGCTCTCTGCTCACCTTCGAGCACGAAGAAAACGGCCGCGCTTACGCCTACGACAAAGTTATCATGCTTGCCGGCGGCGTTGGCTTCGCTGCTCGCAAAGACGCCATCAAAGGCGTTCCCACTCCCGGCAAGAAAGTAGTGGTGATGGGTGGCGACAACTATCGCATCGGTATGGGTGGTGGAGCCGTTTCATCAGTTGAAACCGGACAATACGACAACTCTATCGAGCTCAATGCCGTGCAACGCGCTAACCCCGAAATGCAAAAACGTGTTTCCAACGTTATTCGCGCTCTGGCCGAGTCAACCGAAAACCCTATTATCTCTATCCACGACCACGGCGCAGGTGGCCACCTCAACGCCCTCTCCGAGCTCGTTGAAGCTACCGGCGGTCACATTGATATCGACGCTCTCCCCGTGGGCGACAAAACCCTCTCTGCAAAAGAAATCGTAGGTAACGAAAGCCAGGAACGCATGGGCTTGGTTATCGATGCTAAAGATATTCCCTTGGTTGAGCGCATTGCTCAGCGTGAGCGCGCCCCGCTCTATGTTGTAGGCGAAACCACCTCCGACAATCGCTTCGTGTTTGAAGACAACCAAGGGCGCCGACCTATCGACCTGGAAATGGCCGACATGTTTGGCAACTCGCCCAAAACCGTCATGACCGACTCGACCGTTGAGCTCTCTTTTAACGATCCTCAGCTCGATGAAAATCGCCTTGACGACTATCTCCGCGCTGTGCTCTCGCTCGAAGCTGTGGCTTGCAAGGACTGGTTAACCAACAAAGTCGACCGCTCCGTTACCGGCCGCATCGCTCGCCAACAATGCCAGGGCGAACTGCAATTGCCCTTGAGCGACTGCGGTGTTGTCGCCCTTGACTACACCGGTAAAGCCGGCATCGCCACCTCTATCGGCCACGCCCCTCAAGTTGCCCTCGCCGACTCGGCCAAAGGCTCCGTTATGGCTATCGCCGAATCCCTCACTAACATTGTTGGCGCCGACCTCAAGCAAGGTCTCAAGAGCGTTTCGCTCTCTGCCAACTGGATGTGGCCCTGCAAAAACCAAGGTGAAGACGCAGCCCTCTATCGCGCTGTCGAAGCTTGCTCTGATTTCGCCTGTCGTCTCGGCATCAACATCCCTACCGGTAAAGACTCTCTGTCGATGACTCAGAAATATCCCGACGGCAAAAAAGTTTTTGCCCCCGGAACTGTCATCATCTCCGCCGCCGGCGAAGTAGCCAATGTGCGCCGCACCGTTAGCCCCGTGCTCCGCGACAAAGTCTCTACTCTTTACTACATCGACTTCTCATCCGACGCTCTCAAGCTCGGCGGCTCCGCCCTCTATCAGGCCTTGGGCCACATCGGCTCCGACGCTCCTACAGTTGCCGACGCCAATGCTTTCGCCACTGCCTTCAACACTGTGCAAAAACTCGTGCGCAACCGCAAGCTCCTTGCAGCCCACGACGTTTCGGCTGGCGGCTTGGTGACAACTCTTCTCGAAATGACTTTCGCCAATACCAATGGCGGCGTGTTCTTCCACACCACCGGTTTTGATAAAATCCTCGGCGAAAATTCTCTCGCCAAAATCCTCTTTGCCGAAAACCCTGCTCTTGTCATCCAGGTTGACGACAAGAAAAAAGCATCCGTTGAAGAAATTCTCGACAAAGCCGGAGTTAAATATTTCCCCATCGGCTACACTACCGATGAGCGCACAATCATGATTGAGCACCGCGATCAGCAACTCCTGCTTGGCATCGACTTCCTGCGCGACTGCTGGTTTGCTCCCTCCTATGAGCTTGACCGTCTGCAAAGCGGCAACGATTGTGCTGCAATGCGCTTTGAAAACTACAAGCGCCAACCCATCCGCTACCGCATCCCCGCTGCCTTCGACGGCTCCCTCGCCTCTCGCGGCTTGACTCGTCGCCACGACACCCCAACCGGCATCCGCGCTGCTATCATTCGCGAAAAAGGCGTTAACTCCGACCGCGAAATGGCCTACTCGCTCTATCTCGCCGGCTTCGACGTCAAAGACGTTCACATGACCGACCTCATGAGCGGACGCGAAACTCTCGACGATGTTAACCTCATAGTGTTCTGCGGCGGCTTCTCTAACTCCGACGTTCTCGGCTCGGCTAAAGGTTGGGCAAGCGGCTTCAAATGGAACGAAAACGCCCGCAACGCCCTTGAGCGTTTCTATCAGCGCACCGACACCCTCTCGCTCGGCATCTGCAACGGTTGCCAACTCATGATTGAGCTCAACCTCATCAATCCCGAGCACACCCGACCCACGAAGATGGACCACAACATATCCCACAAGTTTGAGTCGCAATTCCTCGGTGTCAAAATCCCGGCTAACAACTCCGTTATGCTCGGCTCACTCTCAGGCATGAAACTCGGCGTTTGGGCTGCCCACGGCGAAGGCCGGTTCATTCTCCCCGAGCCCCTCGACCATTACAACATCGTGGCTCAGTACAACTACTCGGCCTACCCTGCCAACCCCAACGGCTCTCGTGCCGCTGTAGCCGGCATCGCCTCGGCCGACGGTCGTCACCTGGCAATGATGCCCCACCCCGAGCGAGCCATGTTCCCCTGGCAGTGTGGCTATTACCCCGCCAACCGCGCCGGTCAAGACGTCACTCCATGGCTCGACATGATGGTCAACGCCCGAAAATGGATTGAACAACATCGCAAATAACCGATAACTCTTTTGAGGCTGAGTAAAGAAGTCACTTCCCCGCGACTCTTTACTTCAGCCTCAAAACGTTTTTCCCCCGCTCCACTATTATTCCCCCTCTCTCACCCTCTCATCCCCGAAATCAACTCAATTTCCAACCTACATTTCCAATTTCATCAATTTCTTCTATGGGTGGCTTTTTTGGTATAGCAAAAAAATCTGCTTGCATCAACGACCTCTTCTATGGCGTTGACTACAACTCTCACATGGGCACCAAGCGCGCCGGCATTGGCACTGTCAACTCCGACGGCATTTTCACTCGCTCAATTCACAACATCGAAAACTCATATTTCCGCACCAAATTCGAGCCCGATTTAGCCGATTTCACCGGAAATTCAGGCATAGGCGTAATCTCCGATACCGATGCCCAACCTATAATCGTTAACTCTCGTCTCGGCAAATTTGCCATCGTCACAGTGGCTCGCATCAACAATATCGATGAGCTTGAGCACCGGCTCCTTGAGCAAGGTCAACACTTCTGCGAGCACTCCTACGATATTGTCAACCCCACCGAACTCCTTGCCACTCTCATCACTCAGGGCAATGACCTCGTCGAAGGTATTAACAACGTCTACCGCCTTGTCAAAGGGTCCTGTTCCATGCTGCTGCTGATGGAAAACGGCGACATCATCGCTGCCCGCGACAAACTTGGTCGCACCCCCATCATCCTCGGCCGAAACACCAACGGTCTCGGGTGGGCCGCAACCTCCGAAACTTGCGCTTTCCCCAACCTCGACTTCGCAATTGCCTATAATATCGGTCCGGGCGAAATCGTTCGCTTCAACGCCGACGGCTATACCGTGCTCCAGCAACCTCTCGACAAAATGCAGATCTGCGCATTCCTCTGGACCTACTACGGCTACCCCCCATGCGAATACGAAGGCCGCAACGTCGACGAAATGCGCATGTCGCTCGGCAATGATATGGGTGAGCGCGATAAAACTGAGCTCGATTTCGTCAGCCCTGTTCCCGACTCCGGCATCGGCATGGCTCTCGGTTACTCTCAAGGCAAACGTGTGCCCTACAAACGCGGCATCGTTAAATACACCCCCACATGGCCCCGCTCCTTCACCCCCTCATCTCAGGAACGCCGCGAGCTCGTGGCAAAAATGAAGCTCATCGCCGACCCCGCCCTGCTTAAAGGCAAGCGCGTAGCCTTCTGCGACGACTCTATCGTGCGAGGCACCCAGTTGCGCGACAATGTGGCCGATATCCGAAATGCCGGCGCCACCGAAGTCCATGTGCGCATCTCTTGCCCTCCGCTAATCTACCCCTGCGAGTTCCTCAACTTCACCTCATCCAAGAGCCCCATGGAACTGATTACCCGCCGAGTCATCGCCGACATTGAGGGTGACCCCGATGCCAACCTCGAAAAATATGCCGACGACTCCACCCCCGAATATGCCCGCATGGTTGAGCACATTCGCGAGCGACTTGGCCTAACCTCCCTCAAATTCAACACCATCGCCGATATTGTCAAGGCCATCGGCCTCCCCAAAGACAAAATCTGCACCCACTGCTTCGACGGCACAAGCCACTTCTGATTCCCCCCTTCAGTCAATCCCATCGATCTCATATTTTAAGAGCCCGAAATGTACCGCGCGTTTCGGGCTCTTTTTATCTCCCGGTTTTCCCGATTTAATAATAAGACCCGCTTCCCCAATTATTAAATTCTCACTGATTTTCAAACTTTTGCAATTAAATTTTGAAATGTGGCAAAAAAAAGCTAACTTTGCCACGTTATAGGAGCAGTGTGCCCAAGCCATTTTATCAGCGCCCGCGGCTGCCCGCTATTCCCAATCATTAACGAAACAAAATCCAACTATAACCCAAATTATCGTTATGAGCTTAAACATCATTGTGCTCGCCAAGCAGGTGCCTGACACCCGCAACGTAGGCAAAGATGCCATGAAAGAAGACGGCACCATCAATCGTGCCGCTCTTCCCGCAATCTTCAACCCCGAGGACCTCAACGCTCTCGAGCAGGCAATCCGCCTCAAAGAAGCTAACCCCGGCTCTAAAATCACTATCCTCACAATGGGCCTCCCCCGCGCATCTGAGGTTATCCGTGAAGCCATTTTCCGTGGCGCTGACTCCGGTATCGTTTTGACCGACCGTACTCTCGGCGGCGCTGATACCCTCGCCACTTCTTACTCTTTGGCTCAAGCAGTGAAAAAATTCGGCAACTACGACATCATCCTCGGCGGACGCCAAGCTATCGACGGCGACACCGCTCAAGTAGGCCCACAAATCGCTGAAAAACTCGGTATCCCCCAAGTTACCTACGCCGAAGAAATCCTCGACCTCTCTAACGGCACCGTTACCGTTAAACGCCGCCTTGAAAACGGCGTCGAAACCGTTAAAGCACCCCTCCCCTGCGTTGTTACCGTAACCGGTACTGCCGACGAATGTCGCCCCCGCAACGCCAAGCGTGTGATGCGATTCAAACGCGCAGTCAGCCCCTCGGAGAAAGCTAAACTCTCTGAAGCCGAACAAGCTATCGTTGATGCCCGCCCCGACCTCCAGCTCCAGGAATGGAGCGCCGCTTACGTCGACGCTGATCCCGAGCAAATCGGCCTCCCCGGCTCTCCCACTAAAGTGAAAGCCATCGAAAACGTGGTGTTTACTGCTAAAGAAAACCTCCGCCTTGAAGGTAACGACGACCAAGCTCTCGAAGACCTCATCAAAGAGCTCATCGCTAACCACACTATCGGCTAATCGCCTCCTCAGGCTCACTCAAAATACTCATCACCATCATTCCATCCAATCGATTATGGCAGATCAAAACAACCTCATAGTATATTGCGAGTTTGAAGACGGCAAAGTAGCCGACGTTTCTCTCGAGCTCCTCACAAAAGGACGCCAGCTCGCCAACCAACTCGGTTGCAAACTCGAAGCTCTCGTTATCGGCGACAACCTCAAAGATATCGAAAAACAGCTTGCCCCCTACGGCGTCGACCTCGTGTATAAAGTAGAAGACAAACGCCTCTACCCCTACACTTCCAACCCCCACGCCGCTATCCTTATCAATCTCTTTAAGGAAATCAAACCCCAAGTGTGCCTCATGGGCGCAACCTGCATCGGCCGCGACCTCGGTCCTCGCGTCAGCTCTGCTCTCCATTCAGGCCTAACCGCCGACTGTACTTCTCTCGAAATCGGCGACCACAAAGACCCCAAAACAGGCAAAGAATATGAAAACCTGTTGATGCAAATCCGTCCCGCTTTCGGTGGCAATATCGTGGCTACAATCGTTAACCCCGAGTGCCGTCCTCAAATGGCTACCGTGCGCGAAGGCGTTATGAAAAAGGAAATCTTCGACGAAAACCACAAGGCTGAAGTCATTGACCTCGATCCCAAAAAATATGTGGCCGACACCGATTTCGTTGTTGAAATTATCGACCGCGCTATCGAAAAATCCAAAGTCAACATCAAAAATGCTCCCATCATCGTTGCAGGCGGCTATGGCGTTGGCTCTAAAGAAAACTTCGACCTCCTCTACAAACTCGCCGACACCCTCGGTGCTGAAGTTGGCGCTTCACGCGCTGCCGTCGACGCTGGCTTTGCCGAGCACGAACGCCAAATCGGCCAAACCGGTGTTACCGTTCGCCCCAAACTCTACATCGCTTGCGGCATCTCAGGCCAAATCCAGCACATCGCCGGTATGCAAGAGAGCTCTATCATAATCTCGGTCAACAACGACCCCGAAGCCCCTATCAACACCATCGCCGACTACGTAATCACCGGCGACATCGAAGAGGTGCTCCCCAAACTCATTAAATACTATAAAAAGAACTCTAAATAAAGAAACGCTGTCATGGCTAACTTTTATACCGATAACCCCGACTTGCGACTCCACCTGTCGCACCCCTTGATGAAAAAAATCGTCGAGCTCAAAGAACGCAATTTCAGCGATGCCAAAGAGTTTGACTACGCTCCCATCGACTTCAACGACGCGATGGACAACTATGACCGCGTGCTTGAAATCGTAGGCGACATGTGTGCCAACACAGTTGCCCCCAACGCTGAAAGTGTTGACCACGACGGCCCCGTTTGTGAAGGCGGCCGCGTAACTTACGCCGAAGGCACTCAAAAAAATCTCGACGCCTGCCGCAAAGCCGGCCTTATGGGTATGTCAATGCCCCGCCGTTTCGGTGGCTTGAACTTCCCCATCACCCCCTACATCATGGCTGCCGACATCGTTAGCCGCGCCGACACCGGCTTTGAAAACCTCTGGGGACTTCAGGACTGCGCCGAAACAATCTACGAATTTGCCGATGAAGACCAACGCGCCCGCTACATTCCCCGCGTATGCGCCGGTGAAACAATGTCAATGGACCTCACCGAGCCCGACGCCGGCTCTGACCTCCAGTCAGTTATGCTCAAAGCCACTCAGAAAGAAGATGGCACATGGGTGCTCAACGGTGTGAAACGCTTCATCACCAACGGCGACGCCGACATCCACCTCGTGCTCGCTCGTTCTGAAGATGGAACCAAAGACGGCCGCGGCCTCTCTATGTTCATCTACGACAAGCGCAACGGTGGCGTTAACGTGCGTCGCATCGAAAACAAAATGGGTATCAAAGGCTCCCCCACTTGCGAGCTTACCTATAAAAACGCCAAAGCCGAGCTCGTAGGCTCTCGCCGCATGGGTCTTATCAAATACGTTATGGCCCTCATGAACGGCGCCCGCCTCGGCATCGCAGCCCAATCAGTAGGTGTTAGCGAAATCGCCTATCGCGAAGCTCTCCAATATGCCAAAGAACGTCAACAGTTCGGCAAAGCAATCATCGAGTTCCCCGCCGTCTACGAAATGCTCTCAGTTATGAAAGCAAAACTCGACGCTTCTCGTTGCTTGCTCTACGAAACTGCCCGCTACGTCGACCTTTACAAAGTCTACGAAGACATCGAGAAAGAGCGCAAGCTTACTCCCGAAGAGAAAGCCGAACTCAAGCTCTATCGCAAATATGCCGATGCTTGCACTCCCCTCGCCAAAGGCCTCACCAGCGAATATTGCAACCAAAACGCCTACGATTGCATTCAGATCCACGGCGGTTCAGGCTTCATGAAAGATTACGCTTGCGAGCGCGTATATCGCGACGCCCGCATCACATCTATCTATGAAGGCACCACCCAGCTCCAAGTAGTAGCCGCAATCCGCCACGTCACCACCGGCACCTACCGCGCCCTCATGGACCTCTATGCCCAGATGGAAGTATCAGCCGAATTGGCTCCCATCGCCGCCGAGCTCAAAGCCATGGTTGAAGTATATCAGAAAGCCGTTGACCACGTTCTCGAAGTCAACGACCCCGCCTATACCGACTTCATGGCACGTCGCCTCGTTGAAATGGCCGGCAATATCGTAATGAGCTACCTCCTCATCACCGATGCAAGCCGCTACAACTCTGAGTCAATGGCCAAGAGCGCAAAAGTTTACTTCAATATGGCACAAGCCGAAGTAACCAAACACGCCGACTTCATCAACCGCATCTCAGTGGCCGACATCGCTGCTTATCAGCAATAATCCCTCCGCCAACAACCCAATCCGATCGTAAGGTCGTGCTCGGCCACGACCGCAATAAATACCCCATTATAAAGAGGCTGTGTCAAAATACAAAATTTTGGCACAGCCTTTTAAGGTGTGTTAGAATAGGTCAGATGTTAGGCGCTGAGTCCGAATTCCGAAAGCAACAACAGCGAACTGTTTAGTTTTGGAGGTCGGCGGGGAGACGGCGGGAGAGGGTGGCGAATAGTAGGAGCAGAAAGGAGAGGATGAGCAGGGTCACTGCTGTGGAGCGAAGCACATTGTCAAGTCCTACCAAAGGGGCGACTACGGCACCGAAAATGTAGCCGATCAATCCGATTACGGCCGACGCTCCGCCGGCGTTGGCGCGCCCTTCGTTCATCGCCAGTGTATTACCCACGGTGAAGTTCATGCCCAAGCCTAACAGCATGGGAGCAAATAATATTTCCATTAACCAGAAATCTTTTCCGCTCCACAACACTATTGTCAAGGCGACAATCGAGGCGAGCACAAGCAATGAGCCTGCGAAAGAGGCGCGCTTCAGCGGACGGAACTTCAAGGCCAATGTTGAGCCGCCGGCTACAAACAGGGCGTTGACTCCCATAAAAAGTCCGAATTGAAGGGCCGTGTAGTGGAAATGGTTCTGGAAGATAAAGGGAGCGGCCGAAATGTAAGCAAACAATATGCCCAGGGCCGAGCCTTTGAGCATTACATGGGTCATAAACCGGCGATTTGCGAGCAGGAGTTTATATTCTTTGAAAGCGTCAATCAACCTGCCTTTGTAGCGGTTATCCTTCGAAAGTGACTCTTTGAAGCGCGGGGTCATGATGAGGAGCAGCGAACTGAAACCGAAAAGGATCCAAAAAATGCCTTGCCAGCCGAGCGACTTGGCTACCAAACCGCCGAGCACCGGGGCTGATGCGGGAGCAAATCCATTGATTGCGCCAATCAATGCCATCACTTTGGCCAATTGTCGACCGTCATATAGGTCGGCGGGAATAGTGCGCGCAAGGAAGTAACCGCCCGATGCCCCTATGCCTTGAAACAAACGGCATATTAGGAAGAAGTGGATTGTAGGCGAATAAACACAAACCACCGAAGCGACGCAGAATAGCGCCAGCGAACCAATCAAAATAGGCTTTCTACCATATTTATCGCTGATAGGGCCGAATGTCAGTTGTCCCAAGCCGAGGCCAATCATGCCAAACGTCAGGCCGAGCTGTACGGTCGAAACCGAGCAATGGAATGCTCGCTGCATGGCAGGCAAGGTTGGCAAATACATGTCGTTGACAAATGAGCCGAATGCCGAGAGCAAAACCAAGAAGGTGATGAGAAACAGAAAACTGCGTCCGGTTTCCTTTGCTTGCCGGCGGGGCGAAATATCGGGTTGGGGTGAAGAATTTGGAGCCGTAGAAGATGTGTGAGAGGAATTTGTGTTGTTCATAGTTGAAATTTCGTTATATATATTAAACTATCTCAAGGCAGGTATAGTTTGATTTTTTAACGTGGTTTAAAATTAAACTATCTCGGGGAGATATAGTTTGATTTTTAACGTGGTTTAAACTTTTCAACTTCTATTTTGTCTAAATGTCAGATACAACTAAAAAATTCACTCTATGAAAACAACTCCAAAAATCATTATCTCAGCCGTAATTCTGGCCATTGGCCTTTTCACAATCGGCTGGGGCGTAAAATCAGGCTTAAATTCAATATCTTCTCGCAACCGCCAGGTGGATGTTCGTGGCTTGGCCGACCGCGTGGTTGATGCCGACCGCGTAACTTGGCCTATTGTCTATAGTGTGGTAGGCAACGACCTGGCTCAACTCGATGCTGAATTGGCCACGAAAAATGCGGTTATCAAAGATTTCGTGACCAAAGGGGGCGTAGCTGAGGATGAGATATCAGTTTTGGCACCGGCGTTGACCGACCGCTGGTCGTATAACTACGGTAACGACCGACCAGCCAACCGTTATCTGCTGAAGCAGGTTATCGTTGTGGAGAGCAAAAATGTGGCCGCCGTTTCAGAGCTGATTTCCTCTCAAGGCCAATTGCTTCGCAGCAACATATCGCTCGACTCCGACGACTACTCCAACCCGACCCGATTTGAATTTACCGGACTTAACTCAATCAAGCCCGAAATGATTGCTGAAGCTACTCAAGCTGCCCGTGAAGCTGCCAATAAATTTGCTGCCGACTCCGATAGCAAAATCGGCAAAATCATAACAGCCTATCAAGGCCAATTTGAGGTCAGCGACCTGAACGCCTACACTCCCCAGCGGAAAAAGGTGCGCGTGGTAACCACCATCACCTACTCTCTCGAAGACTAACGGCTATATTTCCGCCGGCCGTCTCCCTATAATTTGACCCCGTCACCTATTTTAAAAGGTAGCGGGGTCATGTCATTTCCGGCGGGGACTATTATTTTAGGCTGCCATTAAATCACCACAAACAGGATTGGCGGGAAACTGCCGTCAATAGTGTTGATTATATTGCCTGAGTAGGTTGAGTTGCCTTTGTAAAGATGTTTGCCGTCGAAGGTGTAAAGTATATTACCGGAATAGGTGGAATTGCCTTTGTAGATATGCTTGCCATCGAAGGTGTAAAGTATATTGCCTGAGTAGGTTGAGTTGCCTTTGTAGAGATGCTTGCCATCGAAAGTGTAGAGGATATTGCCGGAATAGGTTGAATTGCCTTTATAAAGGTGCTTGCCATCCCAAGTGTAAAGGATGTTGCCTGAATAAGTGGAGTTGCCGGTAAAAAGGTTCTTGCCATCCCAGGTGTAGAGAATATTGCCGGAATAGGTGGAGTTACCTTTGTAGATTTTTGATTGACCCATAGCAGAAACAAATAAGGTTAAGAAACCGACGATCAATAAAAGACGACGCATAGGTAAAACGACTAATAATGGGTTAGGAAATCATTGTAAGCGAGTTTGATACCCTCGCGGAGAGAGGTATGAGCCTCCCAGCCGAGCTTGCGCGCTTTATCAACGTTGAGCAACTTGCGGGGAGTGCCGTTGGGCTTTGATGTGTCCCATTTGATTTCACCGTTGAAGCCAACGATTTCGGCCACGAGATTGGTGAGTTCTTTGATAGTTATTTCACGACCGGTGCCGGCATTGACAGTTTCGTTGCCTGAATAGTTATTCATCAGAAACACGCACAGCTCGGCGAGATCATCAACGTAGAGAAATTCGCGAAGCGGACTGCCATCGCCCCAACAAACAACTGACCCGGCACCGCTGACTTTGGCCTCGTGGAAGCGCCTGATAAGAGCAGGGAGCACGTGGGAGTTGACGGGATGGTAATTATCGTTAGGGCCGTAAAGATTTGTGGGCATTACTGAAATGAAATCAGTATTGTACTGGCGGTTGAGATACTCGCAATATTTCAAGCCTGAGATTTTGGCGAGGGCGTATGCTTCGTTGGTAGACTCGAGCGATGAGGTCAGCAAGCAGCTCTCCGGCATAGGCTGAGGAGCCAAGCGAGGGTAAATGCACGATGAGCCGAGAAACAACAGTTTGCGACATCCGTTGCGCCACGCCGAATGAATTACGTTCATTTCGAGCATCATGTTTTCATACATGAAGTCGGCCGGAGAAGTTTGATTGGCCACAATACCACCAACTTTGGCAGCAGCGAGAAACACATAGTCGGGGCGCTCTTGAGCAAAGAATTGCTCCACATCGGCTTGGCGAGTAAGATCGAGCTCTGAGTGGGTGCGGGTAACGATGTTAGTGAAACCTTGCGACTGCAAGCAGCGCACTATCGCCGAGCCAACCATGCCTCGATGGCCGGCCACATAGATTTTATCGTCGAGTTGCATCATAAACGGTCCTTTGCTGTTGTAACGTAGGTCATATCGTGGTCAACCATCAAGTTGACAAGTTGTTGAAAGGAGGTTTTGCGCGGGTTCCAGCCGAGCAGACGGCGCGCCTTTTCGGGATTGCCGAGCAGTTGCTCGACTTCGCACGGACGAAAATATTTCGGGTCGACCTCAACGAGCACTTTGCCGGTGGCAGTGTCGACGCCACGCTCGTCAATGCCACTCCCCTCCCAGCGCAGATTAATGCCGGCACGGGCAAATGCCAGAGTGCAGAACTCGCGCACGGAGTGCATCTCGCCGGTAGCGATTACGAAATCTTCAGGCTCGGGGAATTGCAGCATCAGCCACATACACTCCACGTAGTCGCGGGCATAGCCCCAGTCGCGCATGGCATCGAGGTTGCCGAGATAGAGTTTGTCTTGAAGGCCATGAGCTATTCGGGCAGCGGCGATTGTGATTTTGCGGGTAACGAAAGTTTCGCCACGGCGCTCGCTCTCGTGATTGAAGAGAATGCCGTTGACGGCAAACATTCCATAGCTTTCGCGATAGTTGCGTGTAATCCAAAAGCCATATTGCTTGGCCACGCCATAGGGGGAGCGGGGATAAAAAGGAGTAGTTTCAGACTGGGGCACTTCCTGCACCTTTCCGAAGAGCTCTGATGTGGAGGCCTGATAGATGCGAGTGGATTTTTCCAGGCCGAGTATTCTGACGGCTTCAAGGAGTCGGAGAGGCCCCACGGCGTCGACATCGGCGGTGAACTCCGGCACGTCGAACGACACCTTGACGTGGCTCTGAGCAGCGAGATTATAAATCTCGTCGGGCTTAACAAGCTGAATGATGCGGATGAGGGAAGATGTGTCGGTCATGTCGCCCCAGTGCAAGTTAATGAGGCGCTTGTTTTTCATATCCCTGACCCACTCGTCGAGATAAAGATGCTCGATGCGGCCGGTGTTGAACGACGATGAGCGGCGCATAATGCCGTGAACGTCGTAACCTTTTTCAATCAGAAATTCAGCCAGATAAGAGCCGTCCTGACCGGTAATGCCTGTTATTAATGCTACTTTTGCCATGGGTAATATCATTTTTCGGCGACTTTCCACGGGAAAGCCGGAGGATTTTGCAATATGCTGATTTTTTGGGAGTTGATACGCAGTTTAATAAACTCTTCAATGCGCTCTATTTCTTTGCCGGCCAGTTGCTTGGAGGTCTTGAGCATAATCAGGTTGATTGTGTCAACACCCTCGCCGGGTCCTTTAACATCGGCCACGACAGTGCGAGCCAATGCAACATCGTCGATGGTCGGGAAGAGAACGCGAAGCTCGGGGGCAAGGTGTTCGGCTTGACGAGTCAAATCAAGCTGAGTGTTGATTATTGACTTGAGGGAGTCGATGGCATGGTCGCGCGACATGATGCTTTGTTGCATCATCAAGTAGAGTTGTGAGTCGTCATGGTCTTCAGCAATAGCTTCGCCTGATGACATTGCGAATCCTTGGCGAATGTTAAGCTGAGTGCCGGCAAGCCCCACGGAGTCGAGCTTTTGCATCATTGCCAACTGCAGGGAATCCTTGGGGAGGGCCTGACCGATGAGGGTTACATCGATCGTGCCGCGACCATGAGAGTAGAGAGCCTTGTGACTGAGCACCTGAGTATTGGGGAAAACCATTTCGTTGGCCACAAATCGGTCGGCAGCATTAAGGAAATTGTTTTTCCTAATCATCTGGAATGTAAGATAGCAGCTTAAGGCGATCATTGCCACAACTATGGTGTAAACGAGCGATTGCACTCGGCGTGCGCGCTTTGTGTTGGGCACATCGATAGTTTTATAGTGCAGCAACTTAACGCCAATCCAAGTGGCGAAAAGGATGAACACCATGTTGGTGCAAAAGAGATAGAGAGCGCCAAAGAAATAAGTGGCTTGCCAGGTTGCAAGGCCATAGCCTACGGTGCAAAGCGGAGGCATGAGCGAAGTGGCAATCGCAACGCCGGGCATTACCTGCCCTTTGTTTTTACAAGCTATGCTGACAATGCCGGCGGCCCCGCCGAAGAGAGCAATCAGTACGTCATAAATAGAGGGAGATGTGCGCGCCAGGAGTTGACTTCCCCCTTCAAACTGAGGCGAAACGAGGAAATAGAGGGCCGAAGCGAGTATTGAACCAATCATGGCCATGCCGATGTTGCGCACACTTCGGGTTAACAACGTATAGTCGTGAATACCGATACCGAGCCCCATGCCAATAATCGGACCCATCAACGGGGAAATCAACATGGCACCAATAATAACCGGCACGGAATCAGTGTTGAGGCCAAGCGACGCAACAAAAATTGCGAAAATCAAAATCAACAACTGTGAACCTTTAAACGAGACACCGGCACGGATTTCAGCTTCGGCATCGGCTTGCGGGAGCAGGTCGTTGGTCAAATTGAAATAGCTTTTAATAGACGCAATCCAATCATTGAAGCGCTGAGCATGGCGCGACTGCGGAGCTTGAGTAGCAGTTGCCGTAGAGTCGGTCGATTGAGATGGTGAATTGTTGACAGACATGGTAAAAGAGTTGTTAAAGCAAAAGAGCTGTGTCGGAAAGAGGTATCTGACACAGCCTTTATAAGAGATATTCACAATTAAAGTAGCGGGACCGAGAATTGAACTCGGGACCTCCGGGTTATGAATCCGACGCTCTAACCAACTGAGCTATCCCGCCATAATTTGGATTGACAAGAGTAGGTTGTCGTTCCGATTTGCGACTGCAAAGTTAGCAACAATCTTTGAAAAGACCAAATTTTTTTTGCTTCAATTGCAATATTTTTACAAAAAACCTAACTTTGCGACTCAAAGAACAACCATTATCATAAAATTTGAGTTAATATTATTATAATGCAGGTATACGATATTTAAGTAAGTAACTGCTGAAAATTATAATATCTTCTAAAGGCAATTCAGTTTATTCCTCTAACTTTATATTCATAAAAGAATGACTACCTCAAAAACGACGGCCGCTCCCGAGCCCTCGGAAAAGCTCAGAGAACGCACTATTTATAAGGTGACAATAGTAGGTACAATAGTCAACATAGCTTTGGCCGTGCTCAAATTCGTGGCCGGCATCTTAGGTCGAAGCTCGGCGATGATAGCCGATGCCTGCCACTCACTGTCAGATTTGATTTCGGATTTGGCAGTGTTGATATTCGTCAAAATTGCATCAAAGCCAGTTGACAACAACCACCCCTACGGCCATGCGAAATATGAGACTCTTGCGTCGGCACTGATCGGTTTGCTTTTGTTTGTTGTCGGTGTAGGGATAGCGATTGACGGCATTTCAAAAATAATCAGCGTTATCAAAGGTGAGACGCTTGCCTCACCGGGAGTTATCGCGCTGGTGGCTGCCGTAGTGTCAATCGCTTCAAAAGAGTGGCTGTTTCAATATACGGTCAGAAACGGCAAGCGCATCGACTCCGGTGCTTTGGTAGCTAACGCCTGGCATCATCGCAGCGACGCAATGACTTCAATAGCAACCTTGATAGGTGTGGGAGGAGCAATTTTGTTAGGCAACAAATTCGCCATTCTTGACCCGATAGCTGCCGTTATTGTCAGTGGCTTTGTAATCAAGGCTGCCTTTGATATCACAAAGCCGGCAATTGAAGAATTGACCGAGGCATCGCTCTCTCCGGCCGAAGTTGCAGAAATCGAGGATATAATTCGCTCTACACCCGATGTTAAGGATTATCATCGCCTGCGCACTCGCAAAATAGGGTCGCACCGGGCCATTGAATCGCACATAAAACTATCGGCCGACATGACCCTTGAGCGGGCACATTCGATAGCTTCGGAATTAGAACGGCGACTGCGCGAGCGTTTCGGCTCCGATACCCTGATATCAATCCACATGGAGCCGTTTCATCGCAGCGAACAGGCCTAAACCCCGGTTCTCCAACATTTGCTAACTGCAGGGGTAAAACACGAAAAGGGGGTTGCATAACCGGTGTCGGGCCCGGATATGCAACTCCCTAAGCAACATTTTCAACTTCAACGACTCTCGGTCAATTTCAGATTACGCTTTCCGATAAGTTCCTCCGGTCGTCTTAATTTAACTTCTTATCGGAAGAGGTAAGCGGGAAATGATGTCAAGTCGTCAGGTAATTGAGGAGTTTCTGTGAATGTTGGGTAGGATGGTAGTCGACTACAGGATTGTTGTTGACAAAAAAAACAGATTGGGTTGAAAAGCTTTTCAGTTGCAAAGTTAATATAGCGGAAACCGGGAAAAATCTCAAAATATCCCCTTTGTTGTTTTTTGGGAAAAATTTTGTTAATTTAGTGCTCAACTTTATTGGAGTCCGTAGCGTTATAAAACTGTAGCTTGAGGAAAGCACAACAGTATCCTCCTTTAAATTTGTCACGGCTACGTTTCAACCATGTCAACAAACATAAGGCTGAAGTTCGTCAAGAGCAGCAGCTTTGAGTTATTTAAAAACAGAAATATTTATGAGATTGAAATTCATCGTATTTGCAGGTTCAGTTTTGATGGGCGCTTCATTGCTGACAGCCGAAGCCCAATCGGTGCAACCCGTTTCGCTTGACTCATGCCGAGCCATGGCTCTTGAAAGCAACAAATCGTTGATGATGAGTCGCGAACGAATCAACACAGCCAAATATGCCAAGCGCGAAGCCTTCGCAGCCTATTTGCCCGGCATTGATTTCGCCGGAGGATATGCTTATAATCAGCGTAACATTTCGATTTTTGATTCTGACCAGTTGCTCCCCACCAAAACTTTCGATTTGGAAAAAGGAAGCTATGAATTCAATCTCGTGACAAATCCCGAAACGGGAATGCCGGTAAAGGGGCCAAACGGCGAATATATCCCTTCAACCGTAGCACTCATTCCGAAAGATGCCATGACATTTGACATCCACAACGTGTTTTTTGGCGCAGTTACTTTGACCCAGCCGATTTATATGGGTGGCAAAATTGTGGCGCTCAATAAAATGGCAGATGCGGCTGAGAAACTTTATGGCAAACTGTATGAGAACGAAGCGCAAAACGTGGTCTACGCAGTTGACGCCGCCTATTGGCAAGTAGTGTCGCTCAAGGCCAAACATGAATTGGCAGTTAGCTACGTCAATCTGCTTGACTCGCTTTCAAACGATGTGCGCCGCATGGTGCAGGAGGGTGTCGCTACCCGCAGCGACCAACTGAGCGTAGACGTGAAGCTCAATTCAGCCCAGGTTGACTTGGTAAAGGTTGAAAACGGATTGAAGCTGTCGCGCATGCTGCTCGCACAAGTATGCGGTTTACCGGTCGATACCACTTTCACTCTCGAAGATGAAACTTTTGATGAGCAAGCATTGGTTGAAGCCGAAGTTGCCAAATCATATAATATGCAGGATATTTATAACCGTCGTGCCGACGTTCAAGCGCTCAGATTAGGCGTTGACATTGCCAAGCAAGAGCAGAATGTGGCTCGCGCGTCGATGCTCCCCAACATTGCCTTGGTCGGCGCCTACGAGTTCTCCAATCCCAACATGAACGACGGATTTAAAAAACGCTTCGGCGGTGGCTTCTCGGTCGGCGCAATGGTGACAATCCCGTTGTGGCACTGGGGGGGCAACATGGCTAAATATCGCCAGGCTGAAAGCAAGCGGGTTATTGCCCAATTGGAATTGCAAGATGCCGAAGATATGATTGAACTTCAAGTTAATCAAGCAGCGCTAAAAACCACCGAAGCTTATAAAACCTACAACATGACGGTTGCCAACCTGGCTCGCGCTGACGAAAACCTTCGCACCGCCACTCTCGGCTACGAGGAGGGTGTAGCCACCACCGACAATGTCATGGAGGCACAAACAGCGTGGCTCAAAGCCCACTCAGAGCAGATCGATGCAATGATTGACGTAAGACTCTGCGACACATATCTGCGTAAAGCTCTCGGAACACTCGTTCCCTAACAATCGCACGCAAACAATCTCATAATTATTACGAATAATAAATTCTACAATCTATATACAATGGATACCAACGCTAACAATCAGCCCACACCTCAAGAACTCCGCAAGGCCTCGCGCGGCTTGCTCGGAGCAATGGTGATTATCGCTATCGTCGTAATTGCCCTGGCAATTATCGGCTTCCTTTGCCTCAACACCCGCTCAGAAATTATAGAGGGGCAAGTTGAGGGCACAACTATAAGAATATCAGGCAAATTGCCCGGACGTGTGGCCGAGCTGTATGTATCGGAAGGCGATACAGTAGCCGCCGGCGACACTCTTGTTCATATCACTTCAGCTTTAGTCGACGCCCAGATGGTTCAGGCACAAGCTATGGAGGATGTAGCCCGCGCTCAAAACCGCAAAGTTGATGCCGGCACTCGCGTGCAGATAATTCAGGCAGCTCAAGACATAGTTAACCAGGCCCAAGCAGCCGTCACCATTACCCAAAAAACCTACGAGCGAATGGAACGCTTGTTTAATGAAGGGGTTATAGCCGAGCAAAAACGCGATGAAGCCAAAGCCGCTTACGACGCAGCCAAAGCTCAACTTAGTGCGGCCCGCAGCCAACTTTCGCTTGCCAAAGCCGGTGCTCAAAGCGAAGATAAAGAATCAACCCGCGCAATGGTGCAAGCTGCCGGAGGTAGCGTTGGTCAAGTGCAAGCGCTTCTCGACGACAGCTATCTTGTTGCTCCTTTCTCAGGCACTATTGACCAGATTTATCCCCACGAAACCGAACTCGTGGCTTTGGGAGCTCCAATTATGAGTCTTTTGAAAACCGACGACCGCTGGGTTACATTCAATGTGCGCGAAGAACTTCTCGACCAACTCCCTGTGGGCAAAAAGATCACTGTTATGATTCCTGCTTTAGGGGAGAAAGATATAGAAGTAGAAGTGTACTACGTTCGCGACATGGGTTCTTACGCAACCTGGCACTCTACCAAATCAACCGGCGACTGGGACAGCCGTACTTTCCAAATCAAGGCTCGCCCCACTGAAAAAGTTGACGGTTTGCGCCCCGGCATGTCGGCCATCTATAAGAAATAAG
>CAMWUH010000009.1 GCA_947177325.1 uncultured Bacteroidales bacterium | reverse complement strand
GCGCTCATCCCGGTCCTCAATTGACAGGCAATGGTCAATCATTTGCTGAATATTTCGGCCATATTCCGGTAATTTCAGCGCTTTTTGTTGGGTATTATATGTTAACATTCTATTACATGAAAAATTGTGGGCTGATACAACACGAGTTCAACGCCACTTGATTTACTGCAAAATTAACAAAAAAATTTAGAATTTCGCCATTTATATTTACATTAATAGTGTGAATAAATGCTAACATATTTTGATCGTAAAAAAAGAGGACCGAAACTCAACGCTTCAGTCCTCTTTTTTTAATTCTAAGGTGTATTGCTTAGATCATGGATTACATGTTCATGCCGCCGTCAACTTGGATTACCTGACCGGTTACATAGCTTGACATATCGGAAGCAAGGAATGTTGCCACGTTGGCAATGTCTTCGGTTTGACCACCGCGACGCAATGGAATTTTTTGAACCCATTCAGCACGAACATTGTCGGGAAGGGCTGCTGTCATTGCAGTTTCAATGAAGCCGGGAGCGATTGCATTTGCGCGGATGTTACGTGAACCAACTTCTTGTGCAATTGATTTAGCCAAGGCTATCAAGCCGGCTTTAGAAGCTGCATAGTTAGATTGACCGGCATTGCCGTGAACACCTACAACAGAAGCCATATTGATGATAGAGCCTGAACGCTGGCGCATCATGATGGGGAGAACTGCATTAATGAAGTTAAAGGCACTCTTAAGGTTAACTGCGATAACAGCATCCCATTGAGCTTCAGTCATACGCATCATAAGGCCGTCTTTGGTAATACCGGCATTGTTAACCAAAATATCGATGCTGCCAAAATCTTTGTGCACTTCTGCAACAACTTCTTTAGTTTGGTTGAAGTCAGCTGCATTAGAGGCATATCCCTTAACCTTAACTCCGAGAGCGGCAATTTCTTCTTCAGTAGCTTTACCGTTTTCGTCAATTACAAGGTCAGTAAAAGCAATGTTTGCACCTTCTTGCGCAAATTTAATTGCGAGAGCTTTGCCGATACCGCGAGCTGCGCCGGTAATAAGGGCTGTTTTTCCTTCAAGGAGTTTCATGAGCTAATTGATTAGTGGAGTTATTGTTATATTGTAAAATCTAAAGTGCGAATTTATGTGATTTATTGAATAGCTTTATCCTTTTTTAAGCAGGCCGTTGATTATAAACGTAGCCACAACATTGGGGAAAGAAGCTTCATCTACACCAAGCTCTTTATAATTGTCGCGAATAAACGATATATCAACACCGGTTTGGAGCAATGGAATTACCACACGAAGCCTGACCACCTGTCGGCGGTCGACACTGGGATCGTCAAGACATTCCCGCATCAACCTGTTGAGCATAGCACGCTCCTCGCGGTAAGTATTGGCAATTATTCGATCATATCTTTTATTGTCTTTTGTAAAAATTGCTCTTATACCCTCGCTATGGATAGGAGATGCAGTGGCAATCTTCAAAATCTCGAATCGAGCCACAATGAACTGATGCAGTTTCTGCAATGGGGGTAAATCTTGCTGGGTCACTGCTTCCAATCGCTCAATAATTCTCTGGCTTTCTCTCTCAATCACCGCTTCGTAAATAGCTCGTTTACTTTTAAAGTATGTGTAGATAGTCCTACGCCCTTTTTCTGAGGCATTGGCTATATCTACCATTGTAGTGTTCTCTATCCCTTTACGGATAAAGAGATGACGAGCAACTTCAATTAACTTTTCGCGAGTGCGGTTTGACATTTAAGATATGTTGATTTGGCTTGGAATGCCATCGTGCAATGACTTAATCAGCCGGACTTATAACAAGAATTATTGACAAAGGTACTATAAATTTCTGTAATCAACGGCTAATTACAACATTTTTTTGTAACTTTGTGAAGTTTAGATAAATCAATCATCCCGGTTTTGTGCTCACCGAAACAGGTTGATACATGTAAAAAAACCGATCTTTAGATTTGATTAATCAATTAATTATCACCTTTCTAATCTAATTGTAATGAATCTATTTAACCGAGTAGTCGCAGCTGTCATTCTGATATCAACATCAATTCCGGCCTTTTCTCAGGCGTTGAAATTTCCTCAAAGTGACGTTTCCTCTATTGGCATTGCAGTCTACGACCTTCGAACAGCAAAACTTATCTATGAAGAAAATTATGGGAAATCGTTGGTTCCTGCAAGTACCCTTAAAGCGATAACCTCGGCAGCCGCGCTCGAATCCCTGGGCGGTGATTTTCGTTTCCAAACAGTCGTTCAAACCACGGGCCAAATCGTCGAAGGCGAATTACAAGGCAACTTGATAATTAAAGCGTCGGGTGACCCTACAATAGCGAGCAGCTATTTCCCCATATCGGCCGATTTGATATCATCAATAAGCTCTGAACTCAGAAAGAAAGGGGTAACCACTATCAGCGGTAATATCATTGTTGATGAATCAGATTTCTCTGATGCCGGCTATAATCCTCAATGGACTATAGGTGATGCAGGCGAAAGCTATGCACCGGGACTATATGGTTTTAATTATGCCGACAATGTTTTTAAATACAAGACTGCCACAGGAACTTCTTCCCCTGAGCAACCTCAATTAAATGTAACTTTGACCAGAAATGACGGGTCGCTTAACGTGGTGCATGGGATTAACTCTTATAATTATATTATTGAAGGGAAAAACCTATCCAGCCCCGGCACAATGGTTACTCTAAACCAGAACAATCCGGCTGAAACCTTTAAAATTGCTCTCGTTAACCACCTTAAAATTAAAGGAATATTTGTTGAAGGCTCAAGTGATGCATCAAGTTTGTTTGTAGATACTCTGCTTGTTCACAAGTCGCCGAAATTGACAGATATTCTAACGAGCCTTATGAAGCGGAGCGACAATATGATGGCCGAGGGCGTTCTCCGGGCAATCCGCCAAGGCAGCAGTCGTGCTACCGCAATCAGAGCCGAATATAGCGTTTTGAGTCAATTAGGAGTAAATGCTGCCGGAGTCAGAATTGTTGACGGAAGCGGTTTGGCTCGATTAGATCGTGTAACCCCTCGCTTCATGACCGAAACGCTTGTAAAAATGGCATCAAGCAAAAATTCTTCCACCTATTTATCTTTCTTCCCGAAGGTGGGAAAAGAGGGCACAGTTGCAGGTCTGTTATCAAATTCGACCTTGAAAGGTCAATTAGCGTTAAAGAGCGGTTCAATCAATGGCGTGCATTGTTATGTGGGTTATAAACTGACATCTGATGGTCAACCAACCCATACTGTAGTTATCATTGTTAACAATTTCTTCAGCTCGCGACAAGCCGTCAGAACGGCAATAGAGTCATTCCTTGAACATTTTGACTGGAAATAATCCTACTAATTTCGTATAGTTTCAACTTTTTCGTAAATTTGTAGAATTAATAGCAACTTCTTCATCTCACCGGGTTATGAACATTCACGACCAGTTACGCTCAATTTATCAACTTGAAGGGCTTTATGAGCTCCTCAAAAATAATGATTTGCAACAAAGTAAAGTAGCCGAAATCAACCATTTGATTGATGAAATGTTGATTGAGTTGAGCCGTGCACGCAATCTGTGCATTCCGAGTGAGAATTCATGCGAAGATTCCTTAGTAGTAGAACATGAGACTCAAATCGAGCCCCAACAACCGGACTTTGATGAGGCGGAAGCTGACGAAGCTAAGATTGCAGATAATGCAATTTTTGAAGAGGAAGCCGACGCTGATACCGGTGAAGGTATCGATAAAAAAGAGTCCTACGATATTGATGAAGATATTGTTGCAGAAACATCCAAAGAGAGACTTTCCTATAGTGATTGGGAGCCGAACACAGTCAACGATTCTGATTCAGTTTCTGATGAAGTAAAAGACGTTGAAGAAGAAATCGGAGTAGAAACTATTGAACCCGAGCATACAGCAGAAGAAGATGTCAACGATATCCCATCGTTGGACATAAATATTGACGCATCTGATACATCTTATAGCAAAAAGGCTTGTCCAACAGCTAATTTAAATAGTTCAGCTCTAAAATTTAAAGCTCGTAACGATGTTAAATCAGCCTTCACCTTAAACGATAAATTTCGTTTTAGTCGTGAATTGTTTGGAAACTCCCAGGCACAATATAACGATGCTCTCAATATGATTAATGCGATGCATTCATTTGATGAGGCGGAGGATTATTTCTACAACGATTTAGAGTGGAACGCAGAAAACCCCGACGTTGAGGATTTTATGCATATTGTTAAATCTATATTAGGCTAAGGCTAAGATGGCTATAGGTAAATTATTTATAGTTCCAACACCGGTCGGCAATCTTGGCGATATGACTCCACGAGCTATCGATGTGTTGAATCAAGTGTCGCAAATCTTGGCTGAAGATACGCGCACGAGTGCCCCGCTTTTAAAACATTTTGGCATTGCAACACCTATTAGCAGCCATCACAAGTTTAATGAACACGCTACGGTTGCCCCCATAATTGAGCGATTAAAAGCAGGTGAGAACATCGCTCTGATTTCGGATGCCGGTACTCCAGGGGTGTCGGATCCCGGCTTCTTGCTATCCCGTGAATGTAGAAACAATCAAATTGAAGTAGAGACACTCCCGGGAGCAACTGCTTTTGTTCCTGCCCTTATCAATTCGGGATTACCCTGCGACCGCTTTGTGTTTGAAGGTTTTCTTCCACAAAAGAAAGGAAGAGCAACTCGTTTGGAAACGCTCTGCAACGACGACCGCACTTTTATTATATATGAGTCACCGTTGCGATTAGTGAAAACATTACAACAATTAGCTGAATATTGCGGAGCAGATCGACAAGCATCCGTGTCGCGTGAAATATCAAAGCTTCATAACACTACCGTTAATGATACGCTCGGAGGACTGGCAAGTTTCTTTGAAGCAAACCCGCCTAAAGGTGAAATCGTAATAGTTGTGGCCGGTAAGACCGAGAAAGAAGTTAAAGTCCATCGCAACAAATATAAAGACGAATAAAAAAAAACTATATAATTATGAAAAAAATAATGAAAGCAATTTCTGCTGCCTTTGCTGCAGCAGTGGTAATGACATCATGTGGAGGCGGCAACGGAGAAATCGCATCAGTTAAAGATTCCGAAGAAAAGGATGCCACCCGCGACTCTCTTGAGCAGATGCTTGCCGATCAAGACAGTGTATTGGTGTTAATGAATGAACTTTCCGACGCTATGAATTCAATTAAGCAAATGGAAGGTATCATAAGCCAAGAGGGAGGAAGCGAAACTACAAATCGTCGCCAACAATTACGAAATGATATGGCTGCGATTCAGCTTTCTATTGAGCAGAATCGCCAGAAGTTAGCTCAACTTGAAGCTCGTTTGGCTCATTCTAATAGCAATAACCAAAATCTCAAACGCGCTATCGTGTCGCTCAAATCACAATTGGCTGACCAGCAATCAATCATTGCTTCCCTCAAAAATGATCTCGCATCGGCTAATATCTATATCGATGAACTGACACAAACTAAAGATTCGCTCATCACTACTAATGAAACAATTACCCGTGAACGTGATGAAACAATCGCGACAAATTATGAGCTTAATAATCAGCTCAACTTGGTTTACTATGTAATTGGCAGCAAAAAAGAGTTGAAAAACCATAAGATTATTGAAACCGGTTTCATGCGTAAATCAAAAATCTCGCCATCAGATTACGAGATTGACTATTTTACCGCTGCTGACAAACGCTCCTTGACTACCTTGCCCCTCCACTCAAAGAAAGCTAAAGTAATGTCAGAACAACCTACCGACACTTACGAGATAACTACTGACGCATCAGGTATGAAAGTGTTGAATATTACAAACCCTGATCGCTTTTGGGCAACAACCAATTATCTGGTAGTTAAGATTGACTAATAATAGTCGATAAACTGCAATAAAAGATGCAAATTGTCACTAATTCAAAGATTGTTTTAAATGAGCTTTTTCAAAAATATATTCTCTCGGGAAGCAAAGAAGGAAACGCTGGATAACGGACTTGAGAAAACTAAACAAGGCTTCTTTGGCAAACTCTCTCGACTTTTAAGCGCCAAATCAAAAATTGATGATGACTTCCTTGATGATTTGGAAGAGATCTTCATCACATCTGATGTTGGTGTAGAAACCACAATCAAAATTCTTGACCGCATTAAAAAACGTGTGGCTCGCGATAAATATGCCAATAGCCAGGAACTTCATAAACTCCTCTGCGAAGAAATTACAGATCTTTTGATTGAAAACGATCGAGAAAACCAACTCGGCGACTTTGAAGTACCTCAAAATTCACGACCCTATGTCATTATGGTCGTTGGCGTTAACGGCGTAGGCAAAACCACTACAATCGGAAAACTTGCTTATCAATTTAAGGCTGCCGGCAATAAGGTAATGCTCGGAGCTGCCGATACATTTCGAGCCGCCGCTATCGAGCAACTCGATATTTGGGGCGAGCGGGTAGGCGTTCCGGTAGTAAAGCAACTCCAAGGATCGGATCCGGCAGCAGTGGCTTATGACACCTTGCAATCAGCAGTAGCTAATAATATTGATGTTGTAATAATTGACACTGCCGGCCGTCTTCACAACAAGAAGGGCCTCATGGACGAACTAACGAAAATTCGTCAAGTCATGGATAGGGTAGTCCCCGGCGCTCCTAATGAAGTGCTTCTTGTTCTTGACGGCTCTACCGGCCAGAATGCTTTTGAACAAGCTCGACAGTTTTCAGCAGCCACTAAGGTTAATCAACTCGCTATTACGAAACTTGACGGCACTGCTAAAGGGGGCGTGGTTATTGGCATCAGCGACCAATTCCAAATCCCTGTGAAGTATATCGGACTTGGCGAGGGTGTAACTGACCTCCAAGTGTTCAATAAACGTGAGTTCGTAGAATCATTGTTTGGCGAAAACAAAAAATGAAAAAACGGTTTATTGACTTAATTACTCTCGGTTGCTCTAAGAATCTTGTTGACTCGGAGCGTTTGATAAAAATGCTTGAGACATCTGGATTTGACGTCCGTCATAATCCCGAAAATGGAAAACCCGGTCAAATTGTAATCATCAATACTTGTGGTTTTATCGGTGATGCTAAGGAAGAGTCTATAAACACTATATTAGAGTACGTTGATGCTAAAAACCGTGGGATCGTCGATAAAATCTTGGTGATGGGCTGTTTGTCGCAACGCTATGCCGAAGTTTTGCCGCAAGAAATCCAAGAGGTTGATGCCTGGTTCGGGAAATTTAACTTACCGGATATAGTTAAATTTCTCACTAAAACATATCCTGCACTTTCAGGTTATGATCGAGTAATTACCACCGGACCCCACAATGCTTATCTGAAAATATCAGAAGGTTGCAACCGGTTCTGTTCATTCTGTGCAATACCACTCATTACCGGTCGTCATAAATCTCGGCCGATTGAAGAAATTGTTGCTGAAGTTGAAACCTTGACCTCACGCGGCATCAAAGAGTTTAATATTATTGCTCAAGATCTCTCAAGCTACGGCACGGATTTATACGGCGAAAAACGATTGGCAGAATTGATTACAAAGATCAGTAACGTAAGTGGCGTTGAGTGGATAAGACTTCACTATGCTTACCCGGCTGACTTCCCCTTCGATGTTTTGCCAGTGATTCGTAATAACCCAAAGGTTTGTAAATATCTGGACATTGCTCTTCAACATATATCAGATCCTGTATTAAAAAATATGCGCCGGCATATCACAGGCGATGAAACCCGCAGATTATTGGCCAGAATTAGAGAAGAGGTGCCCGGTATTCATCTCCGTACGACTCTTATGGTCGGCTTTCCAGGTGAAGGAGAATCAGAATTTCGTGAGCTTGTGGAATTTGTTAAAGAAGCGAAGTTTGAGCGAATGGGTGCATTTGCATACTGTGAAGAAGAAGATACCTACGGAGCAATGAATTTTTCAGATTTGATTTCTGACGATGTCAAGCAGAGTCGTTTAGATGAAATAATGTCTATTCAAGAGGAAATCTCACTTAATCATCAGTTGTCAAAAGTTGGCACTTTGCAGAAAGTGATTATTGATCGCGAAGAACCTGAGAATTACGTAGGGCGAACACAGTTTGACTCTCCTGAGGTTGATCCCGAAGTTTTAATTGATAAATCACAAGAATTGAAAATCGGAGAATTCTACGATGTTGAAATTACTGAAGCGCTCCCTTTCGAGCTTATTGGCAGGCTCAAATAAAAAGATAGAATTATCAAAAATGGCTATAGTGAAGGCACTCTCAACGGGAGTGCCTTTCGTCGCGTATTCTTTACCTTCAACTTCAACTATTGACTTCTTTGCTGATTGTGGCGATAATATTTCCCCCGTCAATACTCAGTTTTCTATCACACCTTGGGGGGCTAAATCTTCGGCAATAATCAAGGCAAGGAGCAATGTTCCCGATTTCTTAGCCGCTAAAGTTGATTGCTTTCAGGGCATATTCCCTAAGCTTCAACCCTCCACAAGTTACATGAATTATAGCAACAGTGTTGGTCATTTAATTGAAGAGTTAAAGCAAGATGGTGGGAAATGCGTTATTTCTCGCATAGAAAGTTATAACGTTATGTCCGGGTTGTCCCCTGAGGATATAGCAGAAATCGCGGTAAAAGTTTTGACTGACTTTGTCAAAGAATTCGCTTACATTTTTCATCATCCCGAAGTTGGCACCTGGCTTGCAGCCTCTCCGGAGAAACTATTTTGTGTTGACAAACCAACTGGAAAATTCCAAACGATAGCTTTAGCCGGCACACGTGTAGCTTCAAAAAATGAGGACTGGGATTCAAAAAACGTTAAAGAGCATGCCTATGTAGTTGATTTCATAGATAACATTATGAAATCAACCGGAGTTGGTTTCACAAAGAAAGCACCAACGACATTATCTGCAGGAAAAATTGAACATATAGTTACTTCGTTTGAAGGGGAGTTAAAGGGAGGTGAAGCATCTGAAATAATTAATGAATTACATCCTACTCCTGCCATAGCCGGTTTCCCAAGATCAAAGGCTCTTATGCAAATCAATAAGTTTGAGAGTCATCAGCGCAGGTGTTATAGCGGCTTGGTTACACTCGAAACCCCCAAACTATTACTCAGTTATGTTAATCTGCGCTGTGCAGAGATTAGCGCTGACTCGGTAGCATTCTATGCAGGAGGAGGGATTACGGCTGATTCAGAAGTAGACACCGAGTGGAGAGAGTGTGCCCGAAAAATGTCAACATTGATGCCTTATTTTTTCCCTACTGAGTAAAGTAGCTTCAGCGCAGGTTGATTATCCGCTGATTTGACGAGCCTCGGAAGCATAGCGATATATCGCGTTTCTCTTGAACGAATTGACCGTCTACAATAGTGTTGACGTAGGTCAATAAATCCGCCGCTTCTGGCATTTGCAACAGCTGCTCAATGGTATAACCGGTATATAACCATATATTGAAGCCCTCTTGTCTGATTAACTTTGCAAGCTCAGTTAACGGACCTACTTGCACAATTGGGTCACCACCGGAAAATGTAACGTTAAACCCTTCTTCTTTGATCCGGTTCATAATCTCTTTTAAACTCATCAATTCTCCGCCTTCCAAATCCCATGATTCAGGATTATGACACCCTTTGCAGTGGTGGCGACAACCGGCAAAATAAATTGACGTGCGCAATCCGGGGCCATCAACTGATGTCCCCGGAACAATTCTTAGCACACGGAGAGATATATTTTCCGACATTATTTGTGGACTACACGGTCACTTAATTCAGCCAACTTGGCTTTATTCCAACGGTCAGTTGTGCCGACCAGATAGCCGGTGATGCGTTGCAGTTTGTCAATAGCCTTGGAGCCGCATTTCGGGCATTCTTCAAGTGAGTCCTGGGCATCTTCGTAACCACACGACAAGCATCGGTTGCGATTATGGTTAACCGAACAATAGCCAATGTTGTATTGATCCATCAAATTGACAATGTCGCTTATAGCTTCAGGATTGTGTGTGGCATCCCCGTCAATCTCAACGTAAAAGATATGACCGCCACGAGTCAGTTCGTGGTAAGGTGCTTCAATTTTTGCCTTGTGGCGAGGTGAACAATGGTAGTAAACAGGCACATGGTTAGAGTTGGTATAATAAATCTTGTCGGTAATGCCGGGAAGCTCGCCAAACGATTTGCGGTCGCGAGTAGTAAATTTACCTGATAAGCCTTCAGCCGGTGTGGCGAGAATAGAAAAATTATGACCGTAACGTTCTGAAAACTCATTAGCTTTTGACCGCATGTGCCCCACAATTTTAAGGCCTAATTGTTGAGCCTTGTCGCTTTCTCCATGGTGTTTCCCTGTTAAGGCAACAAGACATTCAGCCAAGCCGATGAAACCAATACCGAGAGTGCCTTGATTTATGACTGATTCAATAGTGTCATTTGAAGTTAAGTTTTCAGAGCCATTCCAAAGCTTCGACATTAGTAAGGGGAACTGCTTTGCAAGAGCGGTTTTTTGGAAATTGAAACGATCGCATAGCTGACGGGCAGTTACTTCAAGCATGTTGTCGAGCTTCGAGAAAAAGCGATTAATGCGTTCTTCTTCATCAATTATGTTCATGCACTCGATCGCTAAGCGAACAATGTTGATTGTGGAGAAACTTAAGTTTCCGCGACCTATGGATGTTTTCTTGCCATATCTATTCTCAAACACGCGAGTTCTACATCCCATAGTTGCAACTTCATGTTCGAATCGACGGGGGTCATCTGCTTTCCAATCTTCGTGCTGATTAAATGTGGCATCAAGATTTACGAAGTTGGGGAAAAATCGGCGAGCGGTCACTTTGCAAGCCAGTTGATATAAATCAAAATTTCGGTCTTCCGGCAAGTAGTTGACTCCACGTTTCTTTTTCCAAATTTGAATCGGGAAAATTGCCGTAGCACCGTTTCCGACTCCCTGATAGGTTGAATGAAGCAATTCTCGAATAATGCAACGACCTTCCGCAGAGGTATCCGTGCCATAATTGATGGAAGAAAAAACAACTTGGTTACCGCCTCGAGAATGAATGGTGTTCATATTGTGAATGAATGCCTCCATCGCCTGATGCACACGCCCGACAGTGCGATTAATAGCATGTTGAAGCACTCGTTGCTTTCCTTGAAGGCCTTCGAGACCTTTCTTCTCGAAATCGTCAATCTCTGCATTATACAAATCAGAATAATCTTCACCATAAAGATTTTCCAAATTTTTTATCTCTTCAATATAAGATGAACGCACGTAAGGTGCTAAATAGAAGTCAAAAGCGGGAATAGCCTGACCGCCGTGCATTTCATTTTGGGCTGTTTCTAATGAGATACAACCAATAATTGAAGCTGTTTCAATTCGTTTAGCAGGGCGCGATTCGCCGTGACCTGCAATAAAGCCTGCCTTAAGGATGCGGTCAAGTGGATGTTGAACGCAGGTCAGTGACTTAGTAGGGTAGTAGTCTTTATCATGGATATGTAAATACCCATTTTTTACCGCTTCGCGAGCTTCCTCACTAAGTAGATAATCATCAACGAAGGGCTTTGTTGTTTCACTCGCAAATTTCATCATCATACCGGCCGGAGAGTCAGTATTCATATTGGCATTCTCGCGGGTGATGTCATTATTTTTTGCCTCGATAATTTCCAAAAACATATCGCGGGTCTTTGCTCGGCGGGCTATTGAGCGTTTGTCGCGATAAGCGATATATCGTTTGGCAACCTCTTTACGGGGACTTTTCATCAATTCAAGCTCTACTCGATCTTGAATTTCTTCAACAGTCATTTGCTCTTTTCCTGTTAAACCGATGCGATCAGTAATTTTATGAATCAACGATTCATCTTCACCCAGATCGGTTGAAATCATAGCTTTGCGAATAGCAGCCTTTATTTTCTCTTCGTTGTATCCAACTATACGGCCGTCGCGTTTCAGGACTGTTTGTATCATTTTATGTTTTTAATGGTTGAATGTTTCTTGGATTGGTTAATCGATGCCCAAAAAAACATACGCCGAATATTTTCGAGCGCATGTCAATTTTTGACAACTCTATTGGTTGTGCAAAGTTACAAAATTATTTATTTTTGCAAACTATTATTCCGAAAAAATTCTGTAAAAAATCACTTTTGGAAAACTTTCAGTGTTATACCGAAGTAATAAGTGTCTGTTTTACAGTTGTTTGAGTTTTTGAAATGAGAAACTTTTTCTAATCGCATTATGTACGAATTATTTTCCAAACACTTTATTAAGTTTATTGATGTCTTCCCATTTCAATCCCGACGACATTAAATCAATAGCTTCATTATAATCATTCAGGTAGACTTTATCAGGTATCTTATACGCTGAAGAAGATAGTGCATTTTGCGGTTGAGCATAGGGGGTCGTGATGCTCCCAAGCTCTAATAATGTAGGATAAATTGCTTGTGATGGCGCCACAAACTCATTTGTGTGCGAAGCAATATTTTTAGCCATTTCAGGATATGCGTCAATCATTTCTTGCGACATCCACACAAACATCGGAACATGCAGTTGGTAGTAAGTGGGCACCGGCGAAGCATGGGTCAATCGTTTTCGTCTATCGTCAAATATATCCTCACCATGGTCAGAAGCATAAATAATGGAGGCTTGACAATCTTCAGCTTCTACCAAATTAATTAAGTCAGACAACATTCGATCAATGTATCGAATAGAATTATCATAGGCGTTAACTAATTGTTCTTTGTAACGGAAAATCCCATTGGGGTAGTTGTCGGGTAAGAAATGTGCATCTTCTTTGTCATATCGATCCTTATAGCTGAAATGAGAGCCGTAAGTATGCAAGATAATGAACTGTGAACTATCGCGGTGATTTGTGATCTCATTTATTAAATAATCATCGAGTAAGTTTTGATCATAGCGCCGATTGTTAGGTAAGTAGGCTACAGTGTGGGCTTCATTTCCAAACCATTCGGTATAAGAATGATTACGTGGCTGATTCGAAAACAATGCAGTGCGATAACCGGCTTGTCGGAAAGCAGTAATGATACTTTTAACATTGTTAATGGAATCGAAGTTGTAGGGCGTTACCGGCGATATCATCATCGGCACGCACTTATGGGTAATATTGGATTGAGTAATCGCTTTAGGGAAAAGCATCAAATCATTGCGTTTGGATAAACAGGGGTTTGTTTCGCGGTTATAGCCAAAAAGTTGCCAGTTACCGGCCCTGCCCGTCTCGCCAATTACCATGACTATGATTCTTCTTACTGAATCCGGCTTCTCTGTCTCAGCCTGATAATCAAAGTCTTTTGAAGTAGAATAATAGACAGATGAGTCATAGAAGCGTTCGGCTGCCCCACCAATGTTGCTGATTACATTGATAGGAAAAATTGCTCTGCGTGGTGAAATCTTAACGGAAGTAAATTGCGTAATCAGTATGAAAAGCAGGCTTAACGCCAATATTGCGCCACCAATATATCGGGCGTAACCGCGATAGCGAGGTGAGGTTATAGTTTTTCCCTTTCTCCATAACGTCACAATTGCCCAGATTATAAAAGGCAAATACAACCCTACAGCAAATATCACGGGAAGAAGTAAATTGCTAAGTAATTCGCTTGCTTCTCCTGGACTGGATGTGATGCAATTCAAATACATGTCAATAGCAATTATTGACTCACCATATAAAAAATGCAACACTATTTGGAAGCAGTTCAAGATTATGACCGGAATAAGCCACAAAATCAATTTGCCTGGCTTCTTAACTAATCCTGTCAACAATAGATATGCCCCCAGTGGGAACATAATGTTGACGGTTTGGGTTAAGGGGGGGAATGCCTCCGTAAAGTTAAGAAAAACGTTAGGGACAAGAGACACCGCTACAAAAAGCAGCGTTATTATATTAACATAATTATGCCTTGAAAAAAACTCTTTAAGTTTATTCATTCTAAAATGCTTCATTAATGTTAAACACAAAACCACGCTCACCTTTGCCAAACCCAACGTCAAGTCTGACATTCATCCGCTTCTTGAATTCCCATCTATAGCCAACGCCAAAGTTAGGGAGAAGATGGCGCATGGTAAACTCGCTCGGTTTCGGGGCTATTGAGCCGGCTCCAATCCATGCAACGGCAGAACTTCTTCGATAAATATGCTGACGTAATTCCAGGGTTATATCAGCCTCGCATTTATCGCGGTATCTACCTTCGTAATAGCCTCTCATACATCTGCTCCCACCTAAACTGGGCAATTGACTCCAAGGTGTGTTGCCATAAGTAATGGTGCCATGAACTTGACCTGCGAAAACAGCACCTTTCCAGGCTTTGTGATAATAATTAAATGTAAACTCTGAAGAGCTGAATGCGTAATGATTTTTTAGAAACCGCGGATAAAAACGTTGTTGAAACAACACATAAACACCTGAATAGGAATTTGTAATCACATCGCGAGTATCATAACTTAAATCAAATCCCAATCCGTAATTTAGTGTACGAAGATCCTCTCCACGCCATAATACGTAATCATCGGCCCTGCTTGCTTTCACATAGGAAAAATCAACAGAAGGGCCTAAATACAAACCTCGAGCCAATCGCCATTGAAATGAAGCGTGTAATGACGCTGATAATTGCAGGTATTTAGTTTCATTGGCGTCATTACGTCCGTCGTCGTAGCCTATGCCCCAAAACTTATTCGGGAATGATTCAAAATAAACCTTATAATTAACTCTGTAATTATCCTTAGGTCCAATATGATCACCTTTTATACCAACCAAGTAAAAACCGGTAATCGAGAATTCAGAATAGAGCGTAGCGTTAGACTGAGGAGTCAGACTATCAAACGGAATACTTTTATAAAGAGCAGCTCCAAGAATGCCTACACTAAGCTTTGTGTCATTAGCATAAGCGGGACCACCAATAAAGCTGAAATCCAGTTTTTTTTCAGGTTTCGGTTTATTTGTATTATTGAAGTAGTTAATTACTTTCTGAACTATATTGAGTTTTTGAGGCGTTATGCTATCAACAGTGATTTCTTCATTCCCCGATATTAATTGGATAGAATCGTTAGATACAACCGGAAGGCCCTCACTGGTTGCATCCAACGTTAGAGGCTTGATATCAGGCGTTTCAGGTGTATCTGTAGCTCCGGCAACAATAGGCGAAACTATGGTTAATATGGAGAAGAGTAATATTTTGAGTTTCATAATGGCCACAAAGATAAGAAAAATCATCAAATTTTTTGTTAACTTTGTTGTGTAATCTTATATTTAATCTTAATTTGGACTATTCAGAATTAAAATATTGGTTATGCAGTCATCAGGTTTACTTTCTTCAATTGTAGCTCAAATGGTTTCCCAATCCGGTATCAAAGTATTGATTGGGTCACCCGGCTCACGCAATGCTCCTTTACTTGATGCATTCAAGCGCTTAGATATTCTTGATGTTAAAATGATCATCGATGAGCGTTCGGCTGCGTTTTCGGCGATAGGTATTGCTGATATTTCCGAAAACCCGGTGGCTCTGTGTTGCACCTCTGGTAGCGCGCTCCTCAATTATGCTCCGGCATTAGCTGAGGCATATTATCGCAGAATTCCTCTACTTGTCATTACGGCTGATCGTCAATCAACGCGCGTCAATCAGGGTGAGCCTCAAACAATGTTGCAACCCGGAAGCTTAAGCAATGTAACCGTAGGTTGCTATGAGATTGAACACAATTCATCAGTAATTGATGCAGTGACAAATATCAATCAAGCGTTGTGTGCCCTTCGCGTTTCACAACGTCCGGTCCATTTAAATATCCATTTGTCAGAGCCGCTGAGCCTGGCATCTGATGAGCAACTGACTCAAAATTATCCCCTAACCGAGATAATAAAAGCAAAGCCGGCACTATCAACATCAGTAATGCGTCAAATAGGCAAACGCTTTTCAGCCCCCGCTAAAGTATTGATTTATGTGGGCCAAATGAAACCGGATAATCGATTACGCAAAGCAATTGAAAGATTGAAGCAATTCCAAAATATTGCAATTTTGGCAGAACCGATTTCTAACTTAAACACAACTAATGGAATTGTCTATGGAGTTGATGCCATAATGTCAACACCCTCATTTACGGAAAAGTCCGAATTATTTGTTCCCGACTATTTGATTACAATTGGGGGAGTGCCAACCGGAAGAAGATTTCGCCAATTCATTGAAAATTATAAGAGTGACATTTTCCATATACATATTTCTCCCGATGAATCAATAATGGATTTTTATGGAGCCTTGAGGCAATGGATTGTAGCCGACGAAGCCACCTTCATGCAACAGTTTGCATCAGCGATGCAGATTTATCATCGTCAAAGTGATTATGCCTCTATTTGGAAATCTCTTGAAATACCGGTTTCTAACCGACCTGAAGCCGTTGTGATAGGCCAAATTTTACAATTTACCCCCAAGAATTTCAACATTCTACTTTCCAATGGATTGACCATTAGAATGGCAAACCGATTTATTCCTACTCACCACAGATATTCAGCTAATAGAGGAATTAATGGAATTGACGGTTCAACGTCAACAGCTATTGGCGCATCGGAAGCCTATAATATGTCAACTCTTTTGATAACGGGCGACACTTCTGCACTATATGATCTGTCGGCATGGTGTAATCCGCTCCGTTCATCGCGAATGAAAGTTATTGTTATTGACAACGGTGGTGGAGGAATTTTCCGCTCCATTCATCCAACAAAGGAAATGATTAATCGCGAAGAACTGGTATGTTGCCCACAACAACAAATAAATCTCGGCTCGGTCGCTGAGGGCTGTGGTTGGCATGTGCAAACCATTGAATACGATTCCGATATGAGTCAATATTTAAAGCAATTCTTAAATTATATATCAACATCTCCCTCTTTGCTAATCATTAAAATCAATCAATAATATGGAAACCAGAAATTGGGAAACGATTAAAGAATACGAGGATATTCTTTTTCAAAAATATGGTAAAATCGCCAAAATTACTATTAATCGCCCGAAAGTATACAATGCCTTCCGTCCTCAAACTAATATGGAAATGCTCGACGCAATGGCCTATTGCCGAGAGTCACCCGAAATTGGGGTAATCATTCTGACTGGTATCGGAGATAAGGCTTTTTGCTCCGGTGGCGACCAAACCGTTAAAGGTGTAGGTGGCTACATTGATGCCAACGGCGTTCCTCGACTTAACGTACTCGACCTTCATAAAGCAATTCGTTCAATACCCAAACCGGTCATAGCAATGGTCAATGGCTACGCTATCGGTGGCGGCAACGTCCTTCAAGTAGTGTGTGACTTGACGATCGCCTCTGACAATGCTCGATTTGGACAAACAGGGCCTAAAGTGGGCAGCTTTGACGCAGGGTTTGGTTCAAGCTATCTTGCGCGATGTGTAGGACAGAAGAAAGCTCGAGAAATTTGGTTCCTTTGTCGCCAGTACACTGCCCGGGAAGCCTTAGAAATGGGAATGATTAACCATGTAGTACCACTTGAGCAGCTTGAGGATACCACGGTTGAGTGGTGTGAAACAATTTTGCAACGCTCACCGATGGCTATAAGAATGATTAAGCGCGGACTGAATGCCGAGCTTGATGGACAGCGCGGATTAATGGAGTTTGCCGGCGACGCTACGTTAATGTTTTACTTAATGGAAGAGGCTCAGGAAGGGAAAAATGCATTCCTGGAAAAACGTGATCCTGACTTTGACCAGTTTCCAAAATTCCCTTGATTACGTCTATCCGATATCTATGTTAAAAGCAGAATTTTTTCCCTACACTCTGCATTTCAGCTTCACCGCGATAACATCGCGCGCTCAAATGCACACTAAAGACACCTATTTTATAAAAGTCTATGATACAGATAGCCCAAATAAAATAGGTGTTGGGGAAGTAGCGCTTTTTAAAGGGTTGAGCATCGATGATACCCCTGATTTTGAACCGTTATTGCAACAATGTTGTAAAGAAATAAATGAAATCGACATTAGTGAAATCAATAGCTCGGCTATTCGTTTCGGTTTTGAAACAGCATTTAGCGATCTAAATTCAGGAGGCTTTCTGCGACCGTTTACTAAAACAGATGAGTGGGCAATCCCTATCAATGGCCTTGTGTGGATGGGCGACAAATCTATTATGCTTTCCCGCGTTTCACAAAAACTCGATGAAGGTTATCGTTGCCTGAAATTGAAAATCGGCGGGATCAACTTTGAGGACGAAATAGATATTTTAAAAACCATTCGCACAAAGTTCTCTGATGACGTTCTTGAAATAAGACTTGATGCCAATGGAGGCTTTTCTCCTGACAATGCCATGCAACGTATCAATCAGTTAAGCCGGTTTAATATTCATTCTCTTGAGCAGCCTGTAAAACCGGGACAAATATCAGCTATGGCTGATATTTGCAAAAAATCACCGATTCCAATAGCACTTGATGAAGAATTGATTGGCATTACTCCTGATATTCAAAAAGCGCACATATTAAGTGAAGTAAAACCTCATTATATTATTTTGAAGCCATCACTTTGCGGCGGATTTGCAGAAGCTGACAAATGGATAACCTGCGCAGAACATCATAATATAGGTTGGTGGGCAACCTCTGCCTTGGAGTCAAACATTGGGTTAAACGCCATAGCTCGATGGTTGCTCAGTAAATCCTTTACTATGCCCCAAGGGTTAGGCACAGGGCAATTATACACTAACAACATCCCATCAAATTTGTATATTAAAGATTGTCACTTAGCTAACGACCCATTAAAAACATGGAACTTGAGTCAAATTTTTTAAATTGCGACCAATCTGCAATAGATTTTATTTGCGAATGGGGTAGTGGTGCTCGTTTTATTAAAGCTCATACTTCCGGCTCAACCGGCACTCCAAAAGCAATTTCATTGTTGCGCGATGACATGAAAATTTCAGCCGCAGCCACAAATCAATTTTTTGGCATAAGTCAAAAAAGCTTTTTGCATTGCCCGCTATCTTGTAACTATGTCGCCGGAAAAATGATGCTCGTTAGAGCTTCCGTTGCAAATTGTAAAGTAGACTTTTCGAAAGCACTTATTAGCCCGTTTGCTCAGCCTGACCTAATTTCAATAGTTCCTGCGCAAGTCGACCAATTACTTACCTACATATCTCATCCTAATTTCCCTGAGACCCTGCTGATTGGGGGAGCTCCACTGTCGCCTGATCAAGAAAATCGCCTGCTCGATAACAACATCAAGGCTTTCGTTAGCTATGGGATGACCGAAACATGCTCTCATGTAGCTCTCCGACAAATTGGCTCTCCGATTTATGCGGCCATGCCACATGTAACCTTTACTACTGATGCTCGCAATTGTTTGATCATAAACTCCACTGCAATGTCATGGCAACAAATAGTCACAAATGATGTAGTTGAGTTAATTGATAATCGCCATTTTAAATGGATAGGCCGCTTTGACAACGTTATCAATAGCGGAGGCGTTAAGGTGTTTCCTGAAGAAATTGAATTAATTCTTCGGCCCTTTATCCCCACCGGAATCAACTTTTATGTAACTTCAAGTCTACACCACCGTTGGGGTCAGGCAGTGGTATTGGTTGTTGATAACGAAATCACTCTGCCTCAAGAGGCTATGAATATGTTACAGCCGGCACAACGCCCAAAACAAATTATTGTTGATAACATAACCTTTACGAACAATAATAAAGTTTTGCGCCGCAGTTACAACGATTACAACGACTTAAATTCTTGATTTCGAATTTATTAAAATCCTTAGAAGCACTTGCAAATTATAATGTGATAAATTATCTTTGTTTAAAGCCATAGAAATGATGGCAATATATAACAAATCAGGTGCACGAATTCCAATTTTTATCACAATATGACCCATATTAAATATTGTATTTTGTCGGCCATCATAATGGTGATGGCATCATGCGACAGAAATAGCTACGATTCCCAAAAAGTATATGATTATTATACCTATGCTTCAACACATGACCTAACAAATGAAGAATATATCGAAATTATTGATTTGCTTGATGCCAATGTTAAAACTCAGATGAAGGCAATTAAAAATCTTGCGAAAGGTGATATGGACGAACTTTCCGATCGTCGCACCGTCCTCCAGGAATATTTCAGAAGCAGTGAAGGTCAAAATCTTATTGAAGCACAACGCTGGATGGATTGGATTCTTAATCGTAACAGCAACTCATTTGATGAAGAGACTTTACAGAAAATGGATAAAGTCTACTCCACAACTATAAAAGAATATGACAATTTGATTGCTACATTCTACGAATAAGTTTCAGAATTCTTAGACCCGGTTCCCCAATATTTGTTAAAACTGAGGCGGCCAAGCGTTATGCAGATGTGTTCGCGCAGTGAGGGAGCAATGCGGTTGCATTGTTACCGAAACAAGCGGGCGCAGATGCATGACGATTGGCCGGGGCAATGGTAACTCATGCCACGAATAAACAAGATAATGATATAATTCTTGGGTCAGCCGATCGAAAACCTCGGTTGATAGCCATTTACGGTAAAATTCATATACCACACGCCACCGGGTAAGTCATTGGGCAGTAGTCGCCATTGACACCCTATTTTGATCAGGAAAAACAAGGCATTGAGAATCTCAAATATTTCTGTCTTTGACTTCGGTTTGGAAATTTCAGGAAATTTATCTAAAATAAAGTTGCGCTGCGTAAGTGTCAAGTCGGTATTATATCCCAATTTATCCTAACATGTTATATATGATTAAATTCATATAACCGAATTTTGGCACTTGTAATTGTGTACTGTGGCAAA
>CAMWUH010000008.1 GCA_947177325.1 uncultured Bacteroidales bacterium | reverse complement strand
CATCAGTTCGACCTGCTGCGAGGCTATTTGCTCGTTGATAGTGGAAATCAACGGCAACCCTGCACCGACATTGGTTTCAAACAGGAATTTGACGCCGCGGCGCAAAGCAGTGTCTTTCAAGCTGCGATAAAGTGCGTAGGGACCTGAAGCAGCAATCTTATTTGCAGCCACAACCGATATGTTATGGGCTAACAGCTGCGGATATATGGCGGCAATATCGGCTGAGGCGGTGCAGTCAACAAACACGCTGTTATAGAGGTTAAGTCCGGTGATGGTATCGGCCAACAGCTTGGGGTTGCTTTCGGGAGCTTGGTCGAGAAGCTCACGATAGCGGCTCAGGTCAATTCCTTCAAGGTCAAACAACGCCTTGCGCGACGATGCAATCGAAATTACTTTCAGCTTCAGCCTGTGGGTTTCCATCAGTTCGACCTGCTGCGAGGCTATTTGCTCCACCAATCGGCGACCAACGGTGCCTACGCCGCAAAGGAATATGTTGACATCGGTATATTCCGAGAGGAAAAACGAGTCGTGGAGCACGTTTAGGGCTTTGCGCAAATGGCGTCCTTCAATTACGAATGAAATGTTGGTTTCGCTTGCTCCCTGCGCACAGGCTATCACGCTGATGCCGTTTCGGCCAAGCGAGCGAAACAACTTTCCGGCAATGCCGGCAGTGTGGCGCATATTCTCCCCCACGATTGCCATCGTTGCCAAACCGCTCTCAGCCCGCATGGGATACATCGCTCCGGTGGCAATCTCCTTGTCAAACTCGCGATTAAGCACCTCGACTGCAGCGGCGGCGTCGACGTCGCGCACACCGATTGAGGTTGAGTTTTCACTCGATGCCTGGCTCACCATAAACACCGAAATGCCGTTGGCTGCCAGGGCAGAGAAAATGCGTTGGTTCACACCGATTACGCCCACCATCGACAATCCGGCAACGGTAATCAACGATGTGCCCTTGATGCTCGAAACCCCCTTGATGGCTCGGCGGTCATCCTCGCGGCTGCGCGAGGTGATGATAGTGCCAGGGCCGCCGGGGTTATAAGTGTTCTTAATATAAATAGGTATATCGCTCTTGCACACCGGGAAAATTGCCGGTGGATAGAGCACTTTGGCACCGAAGTTACAAAGCTCGGTGGCCTCAGCGTATGTGAGCGACTTGATGGTATAGGCGTTGTCGACCACCCGGGGGTCGGCTGTCAGGAAGCCGTCGACATTGGTCCAGATTTCCAGAGCCTCGGCATTGAGCGTAGCGGCAATGATTGACGCTGTGTAGTCACTTCCGCCGCGCCCTAAAGTGGTGGTCTGTCCCGAAGTGGAGTCTGATGCTATGAAGCCCGGCACTATATGCACCCGTCCGCTCCCCATTTCAGGCAGGAAACGGCGGGCAATCAATTGCGAAGTCAGCTGCAGGTCGATATGGTTGCGACCGTTGCGGTGCTCGGTTTTGATAAACTCGCGGGCATCATGAAGCTGACTCTCCTCAATCAAGCTCGACAGGATGAGAGCCGATGAAATTTCGCCATAGCTTAAAATCAAGTCGCGTGAACGCCAGCTCAGGTCGCGGAGCAGATACACCCCGTAGAGCAAGCTTTGCAACTCACCCAATCGCGCGGTCAATCCCTTTTTAAGAGCCGATGGCACCGTGCGCCCTTCGAATATCTGATTAATCAGGTCGAAATGTATTGATTGCAAGCGGCGGAGATTATCGCGATAAGCATCCTCATTGCCTTTTGCGGCTTGTCGAGCCGTTTCGAGGAGCATATCGGTAACGCCGGCCAAGGCGCTAACCACCACCACCGAGTCAGTTGGCTCGGCGGCAATAATCTCGCAAATATTTTTAATACCTATCGGAGTAGCGAGCGACGACCCGCCAAATTTCAATACTTTCATTCTAATGAGCTCGGTAATTTTAAAAACCTAAAAGAAATTTGGTGCAAATCTACGAATTATTTTTCATTTTTGACGCATTTTTGACGCATTTTCAACATATTTTATTTAAAATAGACCTCATGCGCCAACATCACCGTTATAATAAAATCATGCAAGCGTTGCAGACCTCTTCAGTAAACCGACAAACAAACCGACCTTTATCTGTCAACTGATTTTAGGAAAAGATACAATTATAAAATATTAACATATTTTTAACGCTTTTTAACATAGGGGGGGGTAAAATTAGAGACTAATGTATTAATTTTGCGACAATTATAGCACTATTTCCTAACCTATCACTATTTCCTAACCATTATGAAACACCGTTTTTCCTCCCTCCTCCGCGCCCTCATCCTCCCGGCGCTATGCCTACTTTGCCTCTTACCGACAAACGCAGCAGATATAGTACATGTTGGTGACTTTTATTATTATATCACGACCAATAGATTTACCGGTGAAGTAATAAAAGTTGAGTTCCGTGGGTACTATAGTAATCCCGGAGAGGAATATGAATGTCATATTCCGGAATCTTTTGAGTATAACGGCATCACTTATCATCCTACCCACATTTATTCCGGGGTTTTTAGCGGCTATAAATCAGGAGTTACAAAAGTTACAATTCCTCCGTCAATAGAATATATCGACGATAATGCTTTCGCGCCATGTACAAAACTTAACGAAGTTTTTATTCCGTCAACTGTCAAACATCTGGGGAAATACATCTTTAATCTCTCTACTATTAGTAGCGTTAAAAGACTAATAATTGAAGATAGTGACGAGCCATTGGAAGTTGATGTTAGAACGTTAGCCGGCAGTGGACTCGAAGATGTATATATAGGCCGCGACGTGATACCGATTTACAGCAATAACGGCAAAGATTATTATGACGAAGGTTCCGGCAAATCGAGGGTAGTATCTAAAGATGTCCCTGCTAAAAAGCTCACTATCGGCCCGAAAGTGACATCTATGGATTTTCTTGAAGTTGCTGATGACTTTCCCGAAACCGAGCCTACATCATTCTATCATTACTTTAACTCGCTGACCGAGATAAACTTTCAGGGTGAGCCGGGTGCTCCTGACCTTGATTATACAAAACAAAATATTGACTCACGCCAAACCTTGCAATCTGTTCACATCGACCGTAATATCGATTTTGGATGGACCGGTTCGCGATTCTTATTCAAGGACTATCCTAACCTTACTTCAATGACATTCGGCAATAATGTCGAAAATATTCATTTTTATACAGGTTATTGTTGCACAGGATTGACTTCTATCGTTATTCCGCCTAACGTTAAATTCATCGATGCAGCTTTTCAATCCTGTACGAATCTTAAAGAATTTATAATCCAAGACGGCGACGACCTGCTTGAATTTGATGAAACAGAAGCAGGCATGTATGAGCAATTGTCATTTCAAGGCACTAATCTCGAAACTCTTTACATCGGGCGAGGCCTGATTGGCGACCGTATATTTAAAAATCAAAAGAGCCTTACGTCGGTTACTATCGGCGATCAATGCACTCAAATTCCCTCTAACTCATTCTATAGTTGCTCAAAGATTAAAACATTAGATATTCCGGCAAGCGTGAAGACTATCGGAGACGGTGCTTTCCGAGGTTGTTCGGCTCTTGCTTCGGTTAATCTATCTGAGGGATTGGACACTATCGGCAGTTATGCTTTTTATGGCTGTTCTTTCCCCGAAATAACAATTCCCTCAACAGTCAGAGCCATTACGGGAGAAAATGCCTTTGGTGGATCCAAAGGTCCAACGTCAATCACGTTAGCCGACGGCGACCTGCCGATCAATATAAATCGAAAGGCATTTTATTATACCGTAAAAGATTTATATATAGGCCGTACAATAGAAAATGATGTTCAAATATTCTCTTCTGATGGATCTGTTACCGGCGGACGAAATCTCGAAACCGTGGTTTTTGGCAATAAAGTAAAACGAATACCTGCTTACTTGTTAAGGGGGTGTGAAAAGTTGAGTTCTGTAACTCTTGGCGATAATATCACAGAGATCGGGGAATATGCATTTCGTAAAGATCAAATATCTTCCCCTACTTATCAAGTCAATCTGCCGGACAAGTTAAAGACTATTGGTTCATGTGCGTTTAGTCATGCTTCTCAAGATACCCTTACTATTCCCGGGTCTGTCACTAACATGGGGCATTGGGCTTTTAACTACTGCAATTTTAATACCGTGAATTTCGAATACGGTAATGAGCCTTTGGAGTATGAAACCCCTATATTTTATGCTACCCCATTTTCTGATGTCCGCGTTGACCGCAATATCGGTACTATCTTCAAAGGATCAGATGCAGTCGAGAGCCTTACTATCGGCAATAATGTAACAGAACTCGAAGCCTATGCATTTTCTAATTGCAAAGCGCTGAAATCTGTTGTTATAGAAGACGGGGATGAACCACTATCCTTTGGATATAACGCTTTATATGGGTCAGATATAAAAACTTTATATCTCGGGCGTAACGTTACATCGCAAATTGGCACTACTTCTCTATCGTCCGTTACTATTGGCAACAAAGTAACGTCCATCGGTAGTAAAGCATTCTATAACTGCGATAAACTGACCGAAGTTATTCTCCCCGCTTCTCTCCGTACAATCGGGAACGAAGCTTTTGCTTACGCTTATGGATTATCGTCCATCTCAATTCCTGCTTCTGTAACATCAATCGGCGAGAGCGCCTTCTATGCCTGCTCTGATCTTATTGACGTAAACATCGAAGACGGAGAAGATCCCTTACAATTTGGATCTGACGTCTTTAATGGAGCTTCCGCGATCGAAAAAATACACATTGGTCGTAATCTTCAAGGCAATAATGCTCCTTTCAGGAACACAAGCAGTCTTTCTGAGCTGACTTTCGGCGACAATGTAACTACAATCGGCGATAATGCTTTCTACTTTTGCTCCGGATTGGCATCCATTACACTTCCTGCTTCTCTCCATTCAATCGGTAGTTATGCATTCGCCTACACCAGTGGATTATCTGAAATATCAATCCCTGCTTCCGTTAATTCAATCGGCGATAATGCTTTCTATGCAAGTGGAGTAAATGAGATAAACTTCGAAGACAGTGAGCAAGCTTTGTTGCTCTCAGACACTTCATTTGACGGTCTGTCAATCAAGAAGCTGCACATTGGTCGAAACTTGCAGTGTAATGCAGCTCCATTCAGATGTCAAAACCAGCTCACTGATCTTACGTTCGGCAACTACGTTACCACCATAGGCAATGCCGCTTTCAATGGCTGTTACCGTATCGAGGCCTTGTCGATCCCCAGGTCTGTTAACTCGATTGGCGACAATGCTTTCAATGGGTGCTCGATAGCTGATTTGACAATCGAGGATAGCGAAGACGCGCTCAATGCCGACAACTCCGCCTTTGCCGGCAATCCCGTTGCTTCACTCTATCTCGGTCGCAACGCCAACCTCTCGTTCGCCGACTCCGAAACCCTCTCATCAGTTACTTTCGGCGATAACGTCACCGCTATCGGTGACAACGCATTCAGCAATTGCAAACTCTTGCCTGAAATAACTCTCCCGCAAAACCTCTCCTCTATCGGCAACAATGCTTTCAGCAATTGCGACGGCCTGACTGAATTGGCCTTGCCTGCCTCTCTCCAATCTATCGGTGAATTTGCTTTTGATGGATGCACCGGTATCGAGGACGTTAAAGTCGACGCCGTCACTCCCCCCGCTGTAGCAACTACCTCTTTTGCGCCCGAAACTTACTCCACAGCGCTTCTTACCGTTCCTGAAGAAGCAGCCTCTGACTATCGACTTCACGACGTTTGGAGTCTCTTTACCAATGGTAATCACCTCGAAGGAAATAACGATGATGAAAACACATCAGGGATTGGCTCTGTAACCGATTTTGATGAAAATGAAATCGTCGAAGTTTACAATCTTTCAGGCACTATGGTAGCCCGCTCCGTTAAAAATCTCTCGCCAGGTTTCTATATCGTCAAAGACGGCAACACAACTCGCAAGCTCCGCATTTGAGTTCGCGCCACCAGCAGATATAGTTGCTCACTCCGGGATATCTGCGCAGCGGATGCATCATAGCAGAACCCCACGATACGCGAGGGCCAACATGCCCGCGTCTTCGTGGGGTTTCGTTCATCCCCCACGAAGACTCAGCCTCTGCGAGGCTTCGCGTATCATGGGGTTCTCTCATAGTTTATCCGCTCCGCGGAATGTTGGGAAGCAGCTTCGGCTGTAAGCGATAGCGCTACCTTAGTAAAAGGTAGTGCCGGCAACCGGTTACATTGTTCAGAATGTTTTCTGAAAGCCTATAACACTGCCTTGCGAGGTAGAGAAGTCCTCATCTCCACCGTAAATCACAGCCAACTGTCGGGCAGGTGTGTCAGAGAGTTTTCCCCATTTCTCCAGTCCTTTAAAGAAGTCACGATTAAACGTGAGACCTGACTTGATTTCATAGGCCCACATTTTCAAGTCGGCCGTGTTAATCAAATCAATTTCGTTTCCCTGTGAATCGCGCCAGAATGTTAAATCAGGGGTAACACCATTATTATAGCTTGTTTTAATAAATTGGTTGATAACTAAGTTTTCAAACAATGCTCCCCGCATATAAAACGTAGCGAGTTGTTCCGACGATGTCAGTCCTAACAAATTGGCAGCCAAACCGGTGTCGTAGAAATACAACTTGGGCGACTTAATCACCCTCTTGTTGTAATTGTTATAGTTTGGCTCCAATCGATAGCAAATATAGCTTGCTTCCAACACTGACATCCATACTTCGGCTGTTGAGGCTGATATTCCTGTTTCATTAGCTAACGCCGTCATATTAAGGATTTGACCTATTCGACCCGCACCCAGTCTGATAAACTTTATAAACTTATTTAAGTCGGTTACTTTCAGTATGTCTCTAACATCACGTTCCACATACGTTTGTATATAGGCCGGGTAATAATCGGTTGGCGCTATATCCTTGTCGTAAATGCGAGGGTAGAAACCCTTGAATATCTGGTCGTCGATTGTTGTTGGTAACCGGTCTGCTTCATTCAACTCTCTTCTTGAAAACGGAAGCAGCTTCAGCAACGCCGTTCTTCCGGCTAATGACTGACTGATTCCCTGCATCAGTTGAAAATTCTGAGACCCTGCAAGCAAATACATCCCCTCCTCACCTACGTTATCAACGTGGGTTTGCAGATAAGAAAACAATGATGGCACCCGCTGAATTTCATCCAAAATCACTTTATTTGAATATGTAGCGAGGAAGCCATTGGGATCATTCGTGGCAAGTTCGCGTAAATCAGGATTTTCCAGCGACACATATCTATATTCCGAGAACAGATTTTTAAGCAATGTAGACTTGCCCGATTGACGCGGTCCGGTAAGCGTTACAATAGGAAATTTAGAAGCGAGGTAGACTAATTTGGGGGTAATGTCGCGTGATATCATATTGGAATTAAGCAGTTTACGTAATTTCTTCAGAATTGTCCAACGATTTTCAAACAATTATTGATACACTTGATACACTGATTTTTCCCCTCGGCTTGATACACGATACATGATACACTACTACCTGCAAACAGTGTATCACGTGTATCAACGTGTATCAGTATCGCTACCCGGGAGCAGTGTATCACGTGTATCAACGTGTATCAGCGGGTATCAGCGGGTAATCAGGACGGCGGGGGATGGGGCTTGGATGGCTTTTTTGATTGTTTTAACACGCTTATTCCCAAAATGTGACTAATTTTGCTTATCTTTGCAGTTGATTTAACTATAGCCGAATTTGAAGTCGTTACGACTACATATAATATTCATCATTGCTCTCATCGCTTCGCTCACACTGGGCGCAGGCGCTGTCGGCTACACTCGTGCACAACATGTGGCCGAACTGCCTCAACGTTTGGAACCTGTTGATTCGCTCAAACCGACTATTGATTCCCCTACCCTGACCGTCGACTCAATCCGTGCTCTATCTGACTCTATCCGCGCAGTCCTGCCTGACTCAATCAGCGTCCTGACTGACTCGCTGATGGCAGTAAATGACTCGCTTGAGGCGCTGCCGGTCGACTCGATCGCTCCGGCTAATCGCGTAACTCCCGCAACTGCACCAAAGCCATCGAAAATACGCCGTCAGAAAGTCGACCTCGATGCAACCGTCAACATATCTTCGGCCGACTCTATGGTAATGATTGGCCGCAACAACATTTATCTGTACGGCAACTCAAAGGTTGACTACGGCGAACTCAAACTCGCTGCCGCTCAAGTGGAGCTCAACCTCGACCGCAACGAGGTTTATGCCGTAGGTGCTCCCGACTCAGTAGGAGAAATTCAGGGCAAACCGGTTTTCGAGCAGGGTGGTACAAGCTATGAATCGTCGGAAATGACCTACAACTTCAAGACTCAGCGCGGACTTATCACCAATGTGGTCACCGAGCAGGGCGAAGGATATATCACCGGCGGCACAACCAAGAAAACCGAAGACGGGTATTACTACATCGAAAACGGTCGTTACACCACCTGCGACGACCATGAGCATCCCCACTTCTGGCTTCAGATGACCCGCGCCAAGGTTAAGCCGGGAAGCAACGCCGTCACCGGCCCCGCCTACATGGTTCTTGCCGGATTGCCGCTGCCACTGGCCGTGCCTTTCGGTTATTTTCCGTTTACCGACAAGTATGCCTCGGGCGTTATCGTACCCTCATTCGGAGATGACTACAACCGCGGCTTCTATCTCCACGACGGCGGCTACTATTTCGCTATCAACGACAACATCGACCTGGCTCTGACGGGCGAAATTTACACCCGCGGCTCTTGGGGTCTGTCGGCTCAATCCACCTATGCCAAGCGCTACAAATACTCAGGTAATTTCAGCGTTTCTTACCTCAAATCAATCTACGGCGAGCGCGGTCAGCCCGACTATTCGAAGCAGACCAACTTCCAGATCATGTGGACCCACACGCAAGATGCCAAAGCCAACCCTAACATGAACCTCTCGGCTTCGGTCAACTTCACCACATCGGGTTACACCCGCAACGACCTCAACTCTTACTATGGGAGCGGATTTACCGACAACACCAAGAGCTCGACCGTCAATATGACCTATCGCTTCCCGCAATCGAAATGGTCGCTTTCGACCACCCTCAACGTGGCTCAGCGCACCCAGGACTCCACGCTGACAGTTTCGTTTCCTAACGTGACCGTCACGCTGGCGCAGGTCTACCCCTTCAAGCGCAAAAAAGCGATGGGCGACGAGCGATGGTATGAAAAAATTCGCCTCTCCTACTCCGGCCAGCTCCAAAACTCGCTGACGGCCAAGCAAAACGTTTTCTTCCAGAAAAGCCTTATCAAGGACTGGCGCAACGGCATGAAGCACTACATTCCGATTTCAGCCACATTCAACGTTTTCAAATACATCAACTTTACTCCCTCGGTCACTATCACCGACCGCATGTACACCTCAAAAGTGCGCCGCCAGTGGGATCCCAACGCGGCCATGGAGGTGTGTGACACCACCCACAGCCTTTACAACGTTTGGGATGTGCAAGCCTCCGTGTCGCTCGACACAAAAGTCTACGGCTTCTTCCAGCCACTGCCGTTCCTGGGCGACAAGGTGAAGATGATACGCCACGTAATGACTCCTACCGTTTCTTTCTCCGGCGCCCCTGACTATGCTTCGCCATTCTTCGGCTACTACGGCCGCTACAACTACACCGACGCTAACGGCAACCCCGTTGAGCGCGTCTACTCGATGTTTCCCAACTCGCTATATGGCGTGCCCGGACAAGGCCGCAGCGGCACTGTGTCATTCTCACTGGCCAACAATCTGGAGATGAAAGTCAAGAGCAGTAACGACTCCATTGGCGAGCGAAAAATCTCGCTTATAGAAAACTTCACCATCAGCGAAAGTTACAACTTCGCCGCCGACTCTCTCAACTGGAGCAACATCAACACCTCGCTGCTGCTGCGCCTCACCAAGAATTTCAACCTCAATGTGGCTGCCGTGTGGGATGTCTACACCTATCAGCTCAACTCGGCCGGCAACCCCGTCAGAGTCAACATTCCCCGCTGGAAGGCAGGCAAAGGCCTGGGCCGGCTGTCGTCGACCGGCACGTCGTTCTCCTACACATTCAATAACTCCACCTTCAAGCGCAAGCCCAAAGAGGGGCAAAGCGGCGGAAGCGACGGCACCTCGGGCGAGCGCAACCGACGCTCTCAACGCCCCGGTTCTTCATCATCGACCGACTCTGACAGCAGCTCTGGCGACATGCAATTTGACGACGACGGATATATGAAATGGGAAGTGCCTTGGAGCCTGTCGGTCAACTACTCCATTTCCTACGGCTACGGCAACTTCAACAAGCAGAAGATGGAATATGACGGGCGCATTACCCAAAACCTCTCCTTAAACGGCAATATTCGCCCCACTAAAAACTGGAACTTCTCGTTCTCAGCCTCCTACGACTTCCAACTCAAAAAGATAGCCTACATGAACTGCAACATCTCGCGTGATTTGCACTGCTTCGTGATGTCGGCCAGCTTCATCCCTGTAGGCCCTTACAAAAGTTATAATTTCCACATAGCCGTGAAATCATCAATGCTGAGCGACTTGAAATATGACAAACGCTCATCGCGCAGCAACGGCGTAACGTGGTATTGACCCCTGCACTATTCTCCACCACTATGGACAATAAACTCAATGAGCTAAAACTTGAAATATCGAAGGAGCAGGTAGCCCAATTACCCTTGGCCACCTTTCCGGGCCGCTACGTGGTCATCAACAATTTGCTCGATTGCCGCAAAGCAATGAAATATCTGATGACACAAAAACGCCTTGGCTTTGACACCGAAACACGCCCGGCATTCAAGAAAGGTCAACACTTTAATGTAGCCCTGCTGCAAATCTCTACCGACACTGAATGTTTCCTGTTTCGCGTCAAGAACTTTGGAATCACCGAAGAGATAGTGGCCCTTTTCGAAAACCCCGATATTATGAAAATAGGCCTTTCGGTTAAAGACGACATTCATCAGCTGAGCGCCATCGCACGCTTCAATCCCACAAATATCGTTGAGCTGCAATCCTTCGTCAAGCAATTCGGCATAGCCGACAACTCCCTGCAAAAGGTCTATGCCATCATCTTCGGCCAGCGCATTTCCAAAGGGCAACGGCTGACCAACTGGGAAGCGGAGTCGCTCACCGAAGCCCAATGCGCCTACGCCTCGCTCGACGCCTACGCCTGCCTCAAAATGTTTAACCACCTGGAGCAGGGCAACTTCAACCCTTCAGAATCGCCCTATCGCATAGAGCCCGGCTCAGCCCGCGACGATTCGGCCGAGTCAGCCAACTGTAATCAGTCTGTCGAAACTGCCGAAAGCTAATCAGCCTGCAGTCATCAATCAGAAAGCTTAATTCTAACTACCATATAAATCGACACCGCTAATGAAATCAATTGCCATTGCCATCATGACCATCACTGCCTTGCCGGCCATCGCCGCCAATCCGCTCTCATATCCCAAGGCTCCGAAAGCCGATGTGGTCGACACCTATTTCGGCATTGAAGTAGCCGATCCTTATCGTCCACTCGAAAACGATACCGCAGCCAACACACTCCAATGGGTGGAGGAGCAACGCGCCCTGACATCTGACTATTTCTCTAAGATTCCCTTCCGCGATCGCCTGGCACGCGAGATCGCCGGATTCCAAAACTATCGCAAAACCGGTCTGCCCTTCTATGGCAACGACAACAGAATCTACTTCTACGAGAACGACGGATTGAAAAATCAAGCCGTGCTATATCGTCGCGACTCAATCGGCGCTCCCGCCCAAGTGTTCCTCGACCCCAACACTCTGTCAACCGACGGCACAGTGGCCCTTACCGGTATCTACATGTCGCCCTCCGGACGCTACACTGCCTACACCGTTTCGCGGTCGGGCAGCGACTGGACTGAAATCTATCTGCTCGACACCGCTACCGGCCAACTGCTCGAAGACCATATTGAATGGGCCAAATTCACCGGCGCTTCATGGCACGGCGATGACGGCTTCTTCTACAGCGCTTACCCAAAGCCCGAAGATGGCAAAGAATTTTCTAACGCCAACGAGTTTCAGCGCGTAATGTACCATAAAGTCGGCACTCCTCAATCGGCCGACACCCTCTTCTATCACGACCTCAACAACCCGCTCCACTTCCAGAGCGCTTGGGTGCCCAAGAAGAGCGACTACATTTTCCTTTTCACCGGCGGCCAAGGCTTTGGGCAGGAAATTCGCGTCAAAGATCTCAACAATCCCGAGGCTGATTGGCTCGTGATGCAGGACAATCAAAATGAAGTAGTAGAGCCAATCGACGTGCACGACGGCTTCGTTTACTTCACCACATCAATCGACGCGCCAAACTACAAATTGATGCGCGTTCCCGTAACCGCACCTTCGCGCGAAAACTGGCAGGAAGTGATTGCAGAGCGTCCCGATGCAGTGCTCTCAAGTGTCAGCTTCACACCTAACTATATGGTGATAACCTACGATAAAGACGCCTCATCACACCTCTACCTCTACTCTCCCGCCGGCGAGATGCTCGACGAAATCAAGCTCCCCACCCTCGGGTCCGTAGGTCTGTCGGTCGACGACGAGCGCGACGATTTCTTCTACTCATTCGTCACCTACACCGCTCCCTGGAAGCATTTCGCTTACGACCCGGCAACCCGCACCTCCACCCTCATCGACCAGGCCGTAATCAACGGCTTCAATCCCGACGACTACGTCACTCGCGAAGTATTCTACCCCTCGGCTGAAGATGGCACTCCCGTCCACATGTTCCTCACATATCGCAATGATCTCAAGCCCGACGGTAATAATCCTGTCTATCTCTACGGCTACGGCGGTTTTAATGTGCCCCTAACCCCCGGTTTCTCACCCAACCGACTCCTCTGGCTCGAAAATGGCGGCATATATGCCGAAACCAATCTCCGTGGTGGCTCGGAATATGGCGACAAATGGCACGAGGCTGGCACGAAGATGCAAAAGCTCAACGTGTTTAACGACTTCATAGGAGCGGCTGAATATCTTATCAAAGAAGGCTGGACCCGCCCCGAACTGCTCACCATCGAGGGTGGTAGCAACGGTGGTCTGCTCGTAGGTGCTACCGTCAATATGCGCCCCGACCTCTTTGCTGTGGCAATTCCCCGCGTTGGCGTTATGGACATGATGCGTTACCACCTCTTCACCATTGGCTGGAACTGGGCTTCTGACTACGGCACGTCGGCCGACTCGCCTGAAATGGCTGCTTATCTCCGCGCCTACTCCCCTGCCCACAACATCAAAAACGACGGCACCCGCTATCCGGCCATCCTCGTGACCACAGCTGACCACGACGACCGAGTTGTCCCCGCCCACTCTTTCAAATATGCCGCAGCTTTGCAAGCCGCTGACACCGGTGATGCTCCCAAGCTTATCCGAATTGACTCCAAAGCAGGCCACGGGGCAGGCAAACCGGTTTCAAAAATAATTGACGAATATGCCGACCTCTACAGTTTCATATTCTTCAACCTCGGCATTGACCCCAAAACCTCAGCTGAATAATCTCTTATAGAGTTATTGATGAGGGTTTTCCTGAAAATATTGCCCGTCATAGCAGCCGTCCTCTCTTTGGGCGGCTGCTTTACAGGCATTGAAACCACTCCGAAAATCACCCGGAAACATGTGGAGCGGTCGGGGGTTGCCACGACTCCCGAGCAGGAGTTAGCAGCTCAACTCGCCCCCCTGCCTCTCAATCAATGGCTCCCCGGCCATCGCTTGTCAGTTGCCGACACCAAACTGTCGATGCTACTGACAGGTGCGCCTGAACTCAATATCGGCGACACTCTCGTATATGAATCAATTCGCCCGACAGTTACCTTTACAGGCGACACCACATTGGTGCTGACCTTTGCTCATGGCTCTCAATCGGTAGATTACAGAACCGAGCTTTCGCCGGCCACGCTCGCAGCAGCCAATCGCTTTGAGATGCCATTTACCATCGACCTTGAACTGGTTGACCTCTGCCGCCGAAAGCTTGTCGGCCAAAAGCTCTACATCCTGACCTCGCAGCGCATCGACTCCATGGGGCTCAACACCGCCGGGCAGAAATTCATCCCTGTGACCATCACTAACGTCACAGCCGGATCGTTAAACTATCCGCTCACCGTAGAGTTTATCGTCGACGACTCTTCACTTGGCACTAATCCGCAGGCAACGCCAATGACGGCCGGCTCGTCGAGCGGAGCCACACGTAATTTCGACCGCGTTTTTTCGCTAACCGACCCTCGATTGCGCTACCCGGCCATTCGCGAGGAATTTTGGCCCTTAATCCGACAATCGCGCGTTGTGGAGGGTATGACGCCCGATGAATGTCGCATCTCGATCGGATCACCCGGCGATGTAATCAAGCGCCTCGACGGAACAAGTTATTTCGAGCGCTGGACCTTTGAAAACGGCACTTACCTGCTCTTCATCGACGGCATCCTCTCTGAATTTCGCCGATAACCGCTTTCATTGCCATTCTCTCCGTTGCCATGTTTCCGCATTCCCTTTGATTACCGGATTAACGTAAAAGGAAACTCTTTCCTTTCAATCTACACTACTCCAGTCCATTCCCCCCGCTATGCAACTCACTTTCCTCGGCACCGGCACCTCAACGGGTGTACCTACAATAGGTTGTCACTGCACCACCTGCTCCTCAACCGATCCGCGCGACCAACGCCTACGCACATCGGCACTACTCACCGACGGCAGCCACCGACTGCTAATTGACTGCGGCCCCGACCTGCGCCAACAGCTTTTGACCAACCACATCGATGCCCTCGATGCCTGTATCATAACCCACTACCATTATGACCACGTTGGCGGCATTGACGACCTTCGCAAATTCAGCTACCCCAACGGCTTCGACATCTACGCTAACGCCGACACTATAGACGTGCTCCGCTCCAACGTGCCCTACTGTTTTGCCGAGCTCCCCTACCCCGGAGCGCCTGTGCTGCATCCTCATGTCCTTGAGCCTTTCCAAGCCTGCGACATTGCCGGCTTCAATGTAGTTCCTCTACCAATCAACCACTACCTGATGGATATACTCGGCTTTAAAATCGGCAACCTCGCCTACATCACTGATGCTAAAGTTATCCCTCCTGAAACCATTGAAGCAATTCGCGGCATCGACACCCTTGTTGTCAACGCACTTCGCCCAAAAGAGCATATATCCCACATGAACCTAACCGACGCGCTCAACGTTATTAATGTAGTTAAACCGCGCCAAGCATGGCTTGTGCACATCTGCCACGACATGGGGCTGTATGCCGAGCGTAACTCATCGCTACCCGATGGTGTCAATCTCGCTTACGATAATCTTACAATCGAGATTCCATGACCACTATCCCGTCCCCCAAGCATAGCGGAGCAACTCATAGCCGGCGATGACGCATAGAAATCTGATATTATGGCACACACAACCTCTACTCCGCTCGCCAATTCCGGCGATAGCAAAATCGACATTACTTATATAGATCACAGTGGATTTGCTGTAGTGACTCCAACGGCGATACTCGTGTTTGACTACTTCAACGACCCTACTCATTCGCTGCCCAATTTGATTAAACACAACCCGGGATTACCGGTCTACTTCCTCGTGTCACATCACCACTACGACCATTTCAACCCCGACATTTTTAACCTCGCTCAGGAAGCTGAGCGCGTCTACGTGCTCTCTGACGACATTAAGCCACAACAAGTACCTGACCGCATTGATGCTGCATGGGTGCGCCCCGGAGTCACTATCGACTCCCTCCCCGGCAACATCAAGGTGCAAGCCTACGGCTCAACTGACGTTGGTGTCAGCTTCGTTGTTACTCTCCCTTCCGGTCAGACCATCTTCCATGCCGGCGACCTCAACTATTGGCACTGGAATAAAGAAGCGACTGTCGATGAGGTCAAGCGAGCCTACGGCCGCTTCGTCAAAGTGTTGCAAAGCATAATGCTCGACCACAAGTCGCTCAATGTGGCCTTCTTCCCCGTTGACCCCCGCCTGGGCGACGACTATGCCGACGGTGCTCGCCTATTCTTAGAGAACATCCTCGTTGACACCTTCATTCCAATGCATTTCTGGGGCGACTACAAATCCGGTTGTGACTTCGACAACTATACTACTGACAACACTGACTCATTCTGCCTCCACATTCCCGGCGAAACCCTCTCACTCCAAGGGAAAATGGCACTGCGCTCAACCGACACCATCATTGCGCGTTAGCCTTTATGCCACGCCCTATTTAGAACCGCTTCCCCAATATTAGTTAATACTGAGGACGCATATAGCTGAGAGATTTTTTCTTGTGATGAAGGAGAGTAGCCGTAGCTATGTGACTGAAGAACAAGCCAAAAAGTGCCGGTGAGATACGGTGATAAGGTAACTTTTTACCACAGTACACTATTACAAGTGCCAAAATTCGGTTATATGAATTTAATCATTTATAACATGTTAGGATAAATTGGGATATGTTACCATTGCCACGGCCGAGCCTCAGCATTAACAAATATTGGGGAACCGGGTCTCACCTTATTGCGTCGTTGATTTGCTTCAATGGCGCTTTTTTATTACTTTTGTAAAAACAACTCTGATTTAAAATGGATTCTACAGCCCGCATATTCGAGCTACGCGACCTGCTCAACACGCTCAATCATCAATACTATGTACTTAACGCTCCTACGGTCAGCGACCAAGAGTTTGATATGCTGATGAAGGAGCTTGAAGCGCTCGAAGCTCAACATCCCGAACTCGACGACCCCTTGTCGCCTACCCGCCGCGTTGGCAGCGACCTGACCGATTCGTTTGAGCAGTTTGAGCACGTTTACCCCATGCTCTCGCTGGCCAACACTTACACCATTGCCGAAGTTGACGACTTTGTCAGCCGCGCCAAATCAGCTCTGCCGGGTGATGAAGTCGTGATTGTGGGCGAAATGAAGTTTGACGGCACTTCGATTGCCTTAACCTACGAGCATGGGCGTTTGGTCAGGGCAGTTACGCGCGGCGACGGCACCCGAGGCGATGTAGTTACCGAAAATGTCAAGACCATTCGGTCAATTCCGCTGACGCTGCCCCAAGGCTCCGGCTACCCCGAAGTGTTTGAAATCCGTGGCGAAATCGTGTTGCCATGGAAAGCGTTTAACCGACTGAACGCCGAGCGCGAGCAAGCGGGCGAGGCTCTGTTTGCCAACCCCCGCAACGCAGCCTCCGGAACTCTCAAGATGAAAGATCCAACGATTGTTGCCACTCGCGGCCTGGATGCCTATTTCTATTATCTGCTTGGCCCTCAGTTGCCTGCCGATAACCATTTCGACAATATGCAGGCCGCTCGCCGATGGGGTTTCAAAGTCTCTGACGCGATGACGCTTCTTAAAACTATCAATGAGGTTGACGCCTACATCAATCACTGGGACACGGCTCGCCGCGAACTCCCCGTTGCCACCGACGGCTTGGTGTTTAAAGTCAACTCATTGCGCCAGCAGCTCAACCTTGGCTTTACAGCCAAGTCACCACGATGGGCAATCGCCTATAAGTTTCAGGCCGAGAGAGCGGCTACTCCGCTTCGCTTCGTCAGCTTTGAAGTGGGCCGTACCGGTATAATTACCCCTGTGGCCAATCTCGACCCGGTGTTACTCTCCGGCACTATAGTTAAGCGGGCATCGCTCCATAATCAGGACATAATGGAACAGCTTGACATACGCCACGGCGACACTCTCTATGTGGAGAAAGGTGGCGAAATCATCCCTAAAATCACCGGCGTTGACCTCGCTCTGCGCCCCGAGGGTACTACACCCGTTGAGTTTGTCAGCCACTGCCCTTCGTGCGGCACTCCGTTGGTGCGCGTCGAAGGTGAAGCTGCATGGTCATGCCCTAACAAATATGGCTGCAAGCCGCAAATATGCGGCCGTATAGAGCACTTCGTAGGCCGCCGGATGATGGATATTGACGGCATCGGGGAGGAGATGGCCCAAGCCCTCTGCGACCGTGGATTGGTTGAAAACGTAGCCGACCTGTACACTCTCACTGCCGACCAAGTCAAGTCGCTCTACCTCAAAGGCGACAAGATTGCCGAGCGCATTCTCGCCGGCATTGAAGCCTCGAAAACCAGAGGATATGACCGCTTGCTCTATGCCCTCTCCATACCCTACGTTGGCGAAACCGGTGCAAAGAAAATCGCTCGCGCCAGTGGCAGTCTGCGACGACTGATGCAGTTGAGCGAAGCAGAGCTTATGGCCATTGAAGATGTTGGCCCGAATATTGCGCGCGCAATCATTGAATATTTTGCCGACCCGCGTAATCAAGCCGTTGTCGACCGCCTTGAGAGCTACGGAGTGGTGATGGAAACAGATACCGAAGCCAACGCCCCTGTCAGCGACTCATTGACCGGGAAATCTATCGTCATTTCAGGCACTTTTGCCCATCATTCACGCGACGAATACAAAGCGATGATTGAGCAGCACGGAGGCAAAAACGTAAGCTCGATTTCCAAGAAAACCGACATGGTGCTTGCCGGCGAAAACATGGGCCCCGCCAAGCTCGAAAAGGCTACCAATCTGGGTATTCCAATCATCGACGAAGACACATTCCTCTCAATGCTCAATCCCGGGCAATAGCGACAACGCTACCACCCTCCACCGACTCTTACAACCACGCAGTCAGTAGTTACGATGTCTCGCCGGGACCATCATTCCGGCGATTGCCAAAACCAATCTTCATCAGTGGTTATAACATGTGCATTGGTGTAGTTGCTCTCTAACGGCACCAACGCCACAAACTTACCCTGAGAATGCTCGGAAGCTCCCTCCGGCTCAGATTGATTAAACGAGTTAACCGACATGATATACAGGTTTTTGGCCATGTAGTAGTCAAGATAGTAATCCTTGGTTGTTTCGGAGCGATGATTCCAGTTCGCATCTTCGTTCAACACCAGCGGCATATCATGCTGCAGCCGGTATCTGACTTCCCCGGGATGAAGCAACGTGCCGTGTTCATCAGTTACAAATGCTGAAAATGTAGGGTCAACCCATATCCATTTCCCAAGCGACTCGCTCCACGCAACGCATATTACATGGCAGTCGCCGTCAGAGTCCCAGTGTTTTGATTCGCAGGTGACATAACGCGCCGGAATTCCTTCAGCCAGCAAAGCTTCAGTCAGGCAAATCGCCAATGCTCTGCAATTGTAGCCGCAACCGGCCTCACGTGCGCTCTCGTAGGTATTGATCAGATTGCGGGCTCCGGGGGCTAATCCGTTGCTACCGTCATGCCTGATATTATCGTGCACCCAGTAAAGCAGATTTTTTATTCGGTCGACATCTGTACCATTGCCGGCAATACTGTCGAGATTGAAATAGCTGCGCGACAAGGTCAGCAATGAATCAGAGGGTGGTGAGTAGCGGAATTCAGGCTTCACAATCGTGTCAGAAGCATAAGAGGGAGATGCTTTCAATATCTCCCGCATATCTTTCACATCGTCGGTTTCGTTCCATGCCAAAACCATCGCTTCGTGAAGCTCCTTCGCCACAGACTTGTCAATTCGCTCCATTACCGGAAGTAAAACTTTCGCATCCTCATAAGCCGAGCTTCTCATAAATCCTGCAGTAGAAGTCTTAAGCACTTCGATTTGCCACTGCGCGAGGCGCTTCAAGCCTTCAGAAGCCGAGGTTTTCTCTATTCCTTCATAATCCTTTAGCGAAGGGGTCAGATTTTCATCATACACATTTAGCAGAGCTTCTTTTGTAGTGTAACCTGATAGCTTGGGGGTTAATTGGTCAGGAAAATAGCCGAGACCAAACTCAATCACCGGCCCTTCAAACTCTACACTCTCCAAATTTAAGCAATCATAGGCAAAACCCGGACCACCGGTGCTTGAAACAGGCCCGTGAAAAACCACTCTGCGCAGGTTGGGGCAGTGAAGCACCAGAGTGCAATCAAAATGACCTACCAGGCCGTTAAATTCTATCTCCTCAATAATGCTGTCGTTGTTAAACAATCCCCCCGGCACATAATCAATATCTCCCTCAAAAGTAACTTTCTTCAGATTTTTGAATCCGGCTTCGGTAAGACAGCCAATCATTCCGATTTCCGGGATAACAATCTCACGGGCATTGCGGTCAAACACCAAGCTGTCGGGAAACGCAGGCTGTCCGTTTCTGATTGATCCCTTTATATATTCCGGCGACTTGATAACAACATCTTCGGCATTTACTGAAAGAATACATATCAATGCACATGCAGCCGACAATATCTTTTTCATTTTAAAAATCATATTATTGATAATACTGATAATGATTTGTTCCTGCCACAAAGATAAATATTAAACCTAAAGACAGCAACTCCCGTTGCCTAATTTTTGAATTATGGAGTAAAAAGAGTACTGAAATCTTTATAAACGTAATATAAATAAAAGTGAGCGAGCTAAACCACACTTATCTTGTTATTGTTTTTACTTTAACTTTAACTTATAATCACATAAAAACATAATCAAATGAGTGCAAAAGAATGGAAATGGGGCTACATCAATCCGGCGGGTGAATTTGTAATCGCAGCTCAGTTTCATGGCGCATGGGATTTTCACGAAGGATTGGCAGCCGTCAAAATCGACTGGGCGCGTGGCTATATCAATCATGACGGAGAGATGGTTATAGCGCCACAATTTGAAAAGGCCGGACCATTTGTCAACGGCGTAGCCAAAGTTATGATTGACGGCACAGTGCGTTATATAGATAAATCAGGCAATTTTGTTGACGACGGTGATGGCGTTTTTTATGAAGAATTAACACTACCGCCGGCCGACGAAAATATATTAAAGAAATATTTTGAGGCAGGCACGCAAAGTGAACATTTGATTAGGGTAAAAAAAACAGCTTCTTCAAAGTGGGGCTACGTCAATGAAAGCGGCTCGCAGGTTATAAAGTCAGCTTTCAAGCAGGCTAAAGATTTCCACGAAGGCTTGGCAGCCGTGCTTGTGGCCGTTGATGCTTCCGAATAGGCTCATTATTATCTTTAACGGTTCTAAACCTGCTTGCGCAACCTGCTGAGATGAGTGGGAGTTATGTTGAGTAGCGATGCAATGTCTTGCAGAGAATAGAGCGCAAAGAGATTTCTGTCTTGCACCAGAAGCTCGTCGTAGCGTTGTTTCGCTGTTTTGGTGTACAAATCAACATAGCGGTCATAGAGCGTTGCAAACACTTCTCTGGTGGTTAGATATATCAATTCTTTGATTTCGGGGTCAACCAATTGCTGCTCGGCAAGCCATTTTGATGAGAGGCAATAAATATCGCAGGGAGTGGTAGCGATAATTGATGCCCGCGACTTACATCCATATAAGGAAAATGGGAAATCGCAAACAAATTGCCCCTCGAATTCTAATCCAATCACGTGGGGTGTACCATCCTCAGAGTAACACTCATATTTCAGCGAACCGGATTCGATAAACCCGATATACTGCCCGACCTTTCCGGCTGTAATAAATTCGTCGCCTCGGTTATAGTGACGAAGCTGTCCGTTGGTGACACACAGGTTGCGCCACATTTCTGTGTTGATTCGGTCGATATATGAATTGAATTGTGAAGGCATCTATCAGTGAAGGGTCATTAATTTAAATTGCATGCAAATATAATAAAATTGCAAGAATTACCCCCCATTTGTTGATTTTTGTTAACAAATAAAACGCATAATTCAACCTATACAAAAACAGCTACCTCGGTTATTGTACCGAGGTAGA
>CAMWUH010000007.1 GCA_947177325.1 uncultured Bacteroidales bacterium | reverse complement strand
AAGCGTTATGCAGATGTGTTGGCGCAGTGAGGGAGCAATGCGGTTGCATTGTGACGGAAACAAGCGGGCGCAGATGCATGACGATTGGCCGGGGCAATGGAAACTCATGCCACTGCATTCAATTCTTGGGTAAGCCGATCGAAAAACCCTGTTTATAGCCATTTACGGTAAAATTCATACACCGTTCGCCACCGGGCAAAGTCAGATTAAATTCATATAACCGAATTTTGGCACTTGTTATTGTGTACTGTGGCAAAAAGTAACCTTACCACCGCACCTCACCGGTGCTTTTTACCTTGTTCTTCAGTCACGTAGCTACGGCTACGCTCCTTCATCACAAGCCAAAAAATCTCTCGGCGGTATGCGTCCTCAGCATTAACAAATATTGAGGAATCGGGTCTAAAGAATATTCCGAAATTTTTTAATCGAAATCAGCGAGTGAGGGCGATGTTGTTTTCGGCAGCGATTTTGCGCATATTGATAAGAGCGTAGCGCACGCGACCCAAAGCAGTGTTGATGCTGACATTTGTGGAGTCGGCAATTTCTTTGAAACTCATATCCTGATAGTATCTCATTTCCAAAACCTGACGTTGGTTTTCGGGAAGAGATTGCATTATGCGGTGCACGTCGTTGGCGATTTGGTCGTCGATGATGAAGTCTTCAATAGTGTCTTCAGAGAATTCTTTGCGATTAAGTAGGTTAGATTGTTCGTCGTCGGTTGAAACGAGCGAGTTGGCGCGGTCTTGACGATAGAAGTCGATGACGAGGTTGTGGGCTATGCGGGTAATCCATGAGGCAAATTTGCCTGACTCCACATAGTTGCCCTGGCGTATGGTGGTTATCGCCTTGACGAAAGTTTCCTGAAAGATATCGTCGGCGAGTTCGCGGTTCTTAACAATACGCAAAATATAATTGAAAACTCGTTGTTGGTGGCGATTTAACAGTGCGTCAAACGCCTCGTTGTTTCCATCGGCATAAGCCTTAACCAACTCTTCATCGGAGAGTCGTTTAAGTTGTTGCATTTTCAAGTTACCTTTAAAGAGATTAGAGGATAAGTTTAAATAAAGAGTAACGGTTGTCGATAGGCTAAAACGGGTTTAAGATGTTAATCGATAGGAAGATAATAAAAGAAAAAGGATAGTAAATAATTTTGAAATGAGGCGCCCTCGGCCGGTAGTTGCGATATTTTTATTATATCACAATTGTTAATCGTGTCTCCTGCTTCATGGATGGCAGTTGCATGAAGCCAAGCCAAATCTTGGCGCCTATTTTTTACAAAGTTAGAGAGTTTTATTTGATTGTGCAATAGTTTGGTGTGGATTATTATTTAAATAGTGTTAAAAAATCTGATTTTCTTATGGTTTTGCTCAATATTAGAGGGTTTTTATCGTTATGGCAGCCCTCAGAATAAGACCCGGTTCCCCAATATTTATTAATACTGAGGCGGTCAAGCGTAATGCAGATGTGTTCGTGCAGTGAGGGAGCAATGCGGTTGCATTGTGACCGAAACAAGGGGGCGCAGAAGCGTGACGATTGGCCGGGGCAATGGTAACTCATGCCACGGATAAGCAAGAATAATGATATTTTAGGCACTTGTAATTGCGTACTGTGGCAAAAAGTTACCTTACCACCGCATCTCATCGGCGCTTTTTGCCTTGTTCTTCAGTCACGTAGCTACGGCTACGCTCCTTCATCACAAGACAAAAATCTCTCGGCGATATGCGTCCTCAGCATTAATAAATATTGGGTCACCGGGTCTAAATTGCTATGCTTATAAAATAAAACCGGTAGTGACTGCGTTATTAGAGTAACGTCACATTAGTAATTAAGCATCAATTTCATGCCTATGCTTGAAACATCTACTCCTCATAAATCAAATATTAAATCAGTCGCCTTGACGACCTCAAATATCGGGCCGCGCCGGGCCACCATTGAAGCTCTGCGCCGTTTTGCCCGAGCCTATGTTGGCGATTGCCGTTTGCCCATAGGGCTTCGCGGCCTGTCGCTTAACTAATCGGCAGTCAGTCAATGAAACTGCTCCGCAGTCGTTTTTTTTTGACTTGCAAAGTTACCAAAAGTTTAATCGAAAAAATGCTGAAAGTGTTGCATAATCAATTAATTATGCTTAACTTTGCAGCGTTTTTGCGGCATGGCGCGCCCAACGCATTGACATTCAATTTATTTAATCATATTTTTAACTATTAATCAAGTTAACAATGAACCATTACGAAACCGTTTTCATTTTAACTCCCGTTTTGTCTGACGCTCAGATGAAGGAAGCGGTAGAAAAGTTCGCTAAAGTGTTGACCGACAACGGTGCAACTATCGTGAACGAAGAACTCTGGGGCCTCCGTAAGCTTGCTTACCCCATTCAAAAAAAATCAACCGGTTTTTACACCCTTATTGAGTTTGACGGTGAATCTACTATCGTTAAAAAACTCGAAACTGCTTTCCGTCGCGACGAGCGCGTGCTTCGCTTCTTGACTTTCCGTCTTGACAAGTATGCTGAAGAATACGCCGTTAAACGTCGTAACCTCAAAGCCAACAAAACCGTTACCGTAGAAGAAAAAGTAGAAGTTAAGGAGGACTAATCACCCATGGCACAAAATTCAGAAATCCGTTATTTGACTCCCCTGTCAGTCGACGTTAAAAAGAAAAAATATTGCCGTTTCAAACGCAGCGGCATCAAGTATATCGATTACAAAGATCCCGAATTCCTCAAAAAATTCCTCAACGAGCAGGGTAAAATTCTCCCCCGCCGTATCACCGGTACCTCGCTGAAATTCCAGCGTCGTGTGGCTCAAGCCGTTAAACGTGCTCGTCACCTCGCCCTCCTCCCCTATGTAACCGACTTGATGAAATAACATTTGAACCACGCAATATCACGATATGAAACTTATTCTTAAAGAAGACATCCATAACCTTGGATACAAGGATGATGTCGTAGAAGTAAAAAGTGGCTACGGTCGTAACTACCTTATCCCCCAAGGTAAAGCAGTTATCGCATCTCCCTCAGCTTTGAAAATCCTCGCTGAAAACCAACGCCAACGCGCCCACAAAATCGCCCAACTCAAAGCCGACGCTGAAGCTGTTGCAGCTTCTTTGGCTGACGTTGCACTCACTATCGGCGCTAAAGCTGCCGCTAACGGCACTATCTTCGGCTCGGTTAATAGCATCCAAATCGCTGAAGCTCTCGCTAAACTCGGCCACAACATCGACCGTAAAATCATCGTTGTTAAAGACAACGTTAAAGAGCTCGGTAAATACACCGCAACTGTTAAGCTCCACAAAGAAGTTTCAGTTGAAATTCCCTTTGAAGTAGTAGCTGATTAATCTTCAGCCTCAAATTCATAGCTTAAGGGCGCATCGGAAGTCGTTTCCGGTGCGTCTTTTGTTTTTTGACACACCCCCTTTGACCTATGCGAAAATTTTGGATCAGTCGCAAAAGGCAGTTGAAATGTTAAAAAGGTCAGTCGCAAAACCCGGTTGAAGTGTTAAAAAACCGAGTAAAGATTTTGTCTTCACATCAAGCTGCGCAGCAGCGACGGTTATGTCGAACTCGGGTGCGACCCGAGGATATCAAGTATAAAGAGGCGTTGAGTCCACGCTGAAAGTGTGGACGATGTTGAGCAAACAAAGAATATCTACCGGATTCTTTCATATTTAACAACCGCTTTTTTTACATTGACCCAAATTTTTTTTTACAAAGGGGATATTTTGTGATTTTTAGCCTATCTTCCTGTATTAACTTTGCACATGAAAAGCTTTTCAATCAATTCAATTTATTCACACCAAAAAAATCTGTAGTCGGCTACAAATTCTTTTATAAGTTTAACCAATTAAACCGTAACCGAAATGTAGAAAACTAAATATCTTTACTTGCTTTGCTTGCTCTCCCGCTTTATTTAGAAATTAGCACAGGAGTTTCAAGAGATGGCCCGATGAGCAACCGAGCAATATCCATTGACTATTGACTATGACGGTTGAGTCGCAACTTTGGCCCGAAGTTGCGACCAACCCTCTTTTTTTATAGTTGCACACTGATTGTTTAACTTGCTTTCAATCGTTCATAATCACAAAAAATAATAAACTTATTTGAGTGAAAATTATTGCAAAATATGTATATTAAGTGTAATTTTGAAGTTAAATGTTATTTAAGGCCTTTTTGCAAGCTGTATTATTGTATATGATTAAATTGCAAAAATTTCTTCAATTATTATCTTAGAAATGGAATTACATAAAAAATTATATTCTCTAAAGTATTTACTGCTTGCATTATTATTTGTTGTCCTATTTATCTTTTCCGTTTGTTCTTCACATGGTTATGATGAAAACCTTTTAAAAATTGAACGTCAATATAAGAATTCAAGTAATGGGATTGAGGAACTAATGAGCAATGTTGATTCCGCTCAATTAAGTAATCCATCAAATTTAGCATTGTATAATTTATTGAAAATAGAATCCCTACCCATATCGTCTAATTGTTCTATTGTAAACCCTACGGAAATTAGCCAAGCTGAGGGTGTTTTCAAAAAGAATGAAGACTATGCGAGGTTGAGTAGGTTATTGCTTAGACGTGGTCAGAGTGAATATGTAAACAATCAATTTTCAGAATCTTTAGAAGATTTCTTTACCGCACTCCTATATATAGAGAATTTTAATATTAAAAGTTTGGAAGCTCAATGTTATTACCGCATTGCAGTGGTCCTGAAGAAATTAAATTTTTATGCTGATTCATGGAGTTTTGCAAACAAATGTGTGTCGTCTCTACAAGAAGATGTAGAGTCTGTTAAATATAAGATTGAATCAACATTGTTGCTTGCTGAATATGAAACTAATGCCGGGAATTATCATGAATCTATAAAATTGCTCAACTCTTTGAAAACGAGGCAAGGAATTGATAATGCAGATATTAATGATAAAATTTCAGCTCTATTAATTGTTCCATATTTTAAAATGGGATATTCTAAAAAAGCTTTTGAAATTTTTCAAGATATGAAAAGCAGAGATTCAAGCTTTATTTATTCAGAATTGTCACCAATAGTTGTTGCTTCATTACTTCGAGAGAATGGAGAATTTGCGGAAGCCAAAGATTTTATTGCAAATTATATTGAAAGGGATGGAACATGTTCACAACCTCATTATTCCAAGTGTTTAACTATTCCGGGTTCGGATTCAATTGTAATCTATGATAATTCCTTAATATTAGAAGGCGAGTTATTCACTCCGGATAATGTACATTTAAGCCCCTTGCAAACTTTCAAAACAAGTCAGGTTAAATTTTTCGAGCAGCATGACAACCCTTTTTTTACGAAACAATCAGCAAGGAAATCAATCTTTTTAATTGCTTTTTTTGTAATTATGATTTCGTTGATAGTATTGATTTCTATAAAGTATAGGTATGTGAACTATCAAAAGAAACTATCAGATGAAGTTTCAATGGATAAGTCAGAATTACAATTCAAGACAGAAGTCGCATTGAAGTCAATTAATCAGAGTCGAGCACTTTTAAATAAATTATGTGATGAATATTATGAGAAAAAAGATTGTAAAAATCTAAATGTTTCACTGCAAAAAATTCTCGAAAAAGAAATATCGGTAATGCGAACTTCAAGATTTCAAGAGAGCTTAATCCAGGAGATAAACAATTTGTACTCGAATGCCTTAAATCGATTAAAAGAGAATATTCCGAATATCAAACAAAGAGAAATCTTATTTTGTGCCTTATTAATGTCGGGTCTAACAGCTCGTTCCATTAGTTTGGTATTGGATATCAATGTGGGGAATTATTATAATATTTGGACACGGTTGAAACAAAAAATTGAAAAATCTTCGTATAGCCAAAAGGAAACGCTAATAATGACAATATTCAAGAACAATTAAAGGTTTATCAACATATTTTTTTTATTGATGGAAATATCATAACTTTAAGGATTTATGTTTTGATTAAGAATTAAGTATTTATCAGAAACGTAAAATATTGACAATCAATGTTGTTGGATGAATTTTCAACAACGAATGATAATGAAATTATTGCAGATTTCTTGAAGGTGCTTGTTGAATTATGTATATATTTGTGCTTGAAATTGCAATTTCACAAACCAATTATTAATTTCTTAAAAGTAAATAAATGAGATCACGTATTTTAATGATGATCGCAATTTTGAGCACTATTTTGATTTCGTGCTCGCAATATGACGATCAACAAGAATTATTTGCTCAGGATGAAACTTCTGAAATTTTAGCAAAGGCAGAGTCTTTTAATGATAGCTTATTATCAATTAAAGGAACTACTTCTCGTGGTTTCCTTAGTAAATTCGCAAGATTCTGTGCGATTGCTGGAGCCGATGTGGCAGGAGCGTATGAATGTGGTAAGATCGGTGGTGCCGTTGGTACTGTTGGAGGTCCTACAGGGACTGTTGCAGGGGCTGCCATTGGCGGATTGATAGGAGGCGTTGGTGCATCTTATACTGCACATAGATCAACAAGAAATGAGGACTTTATTCCAATTGAACGAGTTGTTTGTGGATATACTGCAGTGAAACTTGAAGAAGACGTATTGATTGATACTTATCCTCAAAAAATAAAGCTTAAACTACCCGAAGAGGCAATTTCCTTGCAAGAAATAGGTTTAAAACACAACCTGATACTAAAAAAATTGCAAGAAACATCAGACTTGTCTCCAGACATCAATCAAATTCTTACCCCTATTGAAAAAGAGGTACTTTCATCTTCTGCTTTTGTAGAACAATACAACCTCACATTGAATAAATCATCAAATTTCCTGGAATATTCTAAAGCTCAATCTAATGACGTAGATGATAGATTGATGTCAATGTATCTTAATTTGTTTTTAAATTTCCCTGACAAACTTGATGATGTTGAGTTTATTTCTAACAAATACATTGAAATGATTCAAAATGATGACAGTTTTAGTGAATTAGAAAAGGGAATTCTTTATCAGGCAATATGCGTTGCAGCGTATAGTATTGAGTTTTGGAGTGAGGAATGACCCCCAGAAGTTCTATAACTAAGAATCATAGCAATAATATGAAAGAAACATTTAAACGAATTGAAAGTTTAACCATTTGGTTGCTACTTTGGATTATTTCGTTCATCTCTCTTCGAGACGTTTTGCCCGAATATTCATGGGGGACGCTTCCCATTTGTCTGTTTATCTGGATTGCGTATTTTCTCTACCAGATAAAGAAATATAAGCTGAAAATTTTTTTAAAGGCATTGATAAGCCGTTCCAATATTTGGTCTGTGTTTATTTACGGATTACTTTTAATAATTATCGGTAGTCCGTTATTAAATGGAATTCTTTCGTTATGGATTGGCTATGTTGCCTTAGCAATTTCTCCTCTCCCGTTGTTCTTGGGATGGAGTAAATAGAATAATTAAATAGTAGATACTCTTAACTCCCTCTGCCTCTTACAAAAGATGCGGGGGGAGTTTATGTATAGGTGTTCGGATAATGTTATTACGGTGTGCGGGCGCGGCTTTTAATTACGAGGAAAACACCCGTGAAGATGAGTGCGACCGCTACGATTTTCCAAAGGTTGAAGGTGTCGAGGCCGAGGGTGAGAGCCACGATTGTGGCCACTATCGGCTGCACATAGTTATACATCCCTACCACTGTGGGGCGCAACTGCTTCTGTCCGTTCATCATCAGCAGATAAGCAATGAACGTGCCACCTACCACTACATAAAGAGCCCCGAAAATTTGAGTAGCATCCATAGCATACCATCGGGTATGCAACCACTCAGGTAGCGAGGGGCCGATCACGGCGAGAGCAGCGAAGCTGAACATCCATTTCATCAACGTAACTATCGAATAGCGGCGAATGAAGTTTTTGTAAAGGGTGAGGTAGAGAGCGTATGAGAATTGAGCGGTCAGCACCAGTATGTCTCCGAGCAGCGGTTTGTTGCCCGGTATGCCGGTGGCTGAGGAGTTGGCTATGAGGATGATTGCACCCGTGGCGCCGAGCAATATTCCGCCTGCTTTCTTGATGGTGATTGGTTCGCGCAGAATCAACGCAGCCAGTAGCATCACCCACATTGGCATAGTGGTGGTGATTATTGATGCTTCGGCAGGTGAAGTAAATCCAACGCCGAAAATGAAGCATCCCTGATTGGCAACGATACTGAGCAATCCCGCTCCGGCAAGGAGCAGAAGGTCGTGCCCCGACACCTTTTCGGCAGGTCGAAACAGCGACAGGCACCATAATAGCAAAGCTGCGCCGACAATGCGGAAGTTTGTCATCAGCAATGAGCTGATAATTCCGGCGCTCATCGTAACCTTGGCTATCGGAGCCATTAAGCCCCACATGGTGTTGGCGCCCACCATCGACAGGTGGCCGAGCAGTTTTCGGGAGTTGATAGCCATTAGTTGTTTATAGCGCTGATTAGAGAGGCTACGGCAGCTTTCGGGTCGGTAGGATGCTCGGTAAGGCATTTGATGAATTTGGAACCGATGATGGCGCCTGACGAATGATTGCAGGCGGCCTCAAACGTAGCTTTGTTGGAGATGCCGAAGCCGATAAGACGAGGGTTGCGAAGCCCCAGATGGTTCAGACTCTTGAAATATTCGATTTGTTCGGGAGCGAAGTTGTCGCGAGTGCCGGTGGTCGAGGCCGTTGAGACCACGTAGATAAATCCGTCGCAATGGGCATCGATAAGCAGCATGCGCTCAAGCGAAGTTTCAGGCGTTATGAGCATGATGACCGGTATGCTGTATCTATCGCAAAGGGGCTTGAAATCGCGTAGATAGTCGGCAAATGGAAGGTCAGGGATGATGAGGGCGTCAATGCCGATGGCATGGCATTTTTCAAATAGTCGCTCAATGCCATAGTGCATCATCGGGTTGAGATAGCCCATCAGCACTAATGGAGTTTCGGGCACTTCGGGACGCACCTCCGCCACTTGCTCCAGCAGACGGTTGAGGGTCATGCCGTTGCGCAGCGCTATGGTAGAGCTCTCCTGAATGGTTTTGCCATCAGCCATAGGGTCGGAAAACGGCACACCAACTTCAATCATATCTGCCCCACCATTGGCGAGGGCCTTGATGATTTCGCCGGTAGAGTCGACTGTGGGGTATCCGGCAGTGAAATATACTGAGAGCAGGCGTTTTTTATTTTTCCCAAAAAGGTTTTGCAGGCGTGTCATCTTCGTTGTTTTTTCTTAGAGTTAGTATGAACTTGGAGAGGAGCATTATATCTTTCACTCCCGGCAACTGCTCAAAGCAGCTGTTGAGGTCAATGCCCATCATGCCGGGGCGCATTGCCGCCACGATATTGTCAACATCGTCAGGGCCTACACCGCCACCAATCAAGTAGGGGATTGAACCATCATAAGCGGCGAGCAGGTTCCAGTCAAATTTCTTGCCGGAGCCACCATGTCGCGGAGTTTTTGAGTCAAAAACTATGAAGTCAACCGCGCCCTTATATTGGTTGACCCGGGCGAAGTCGCCCGGCTCGGCAATCGCAATTGCTCTGGCTACGATAAGTCCTTGCGTGCGCAAGCGTTGGCACAACTCGGGTGATTCATCGCCGTGGAGCTGCACTATATTGATGCCGTAGCGCCTGATTGTTGCAATTATTTGGTCAAACTCGGCGTTGACAAACAGAGCCACCGGCCTTACGAAGTCGGGTAACGATACGACTGACTCGGGGTCAAGATTACCGGCAAATCTTGGAGAGCCCTCATAAAAGATAAAGCCCATCAGCATTGGAGTCAATGCCGCGACATCGGCAATATTATCAGGATATTTCATGCCACACACCTTGATGAGCATATCGGAGTGGCGTGGAGTGGTGTAATCAGATTGAGTCATTAATAAATTGCTTTAAGGTTTGAGCCGGATTGGGGGTTGACATAAATGCCTCGCCAATGAGGAATCCGTTGAAGCCTGCTTGACGCAATCTGACGATATCGTCCGGCGAAGTGATGCCGCTTTCAGCTATCTTCACAGCCTCAGGGGGTAGTTGCGAGGCCAGATTGACAGATGCTCCCAAATTGGTGGCGAAATTGCGCAAATCGCGGTTATTAACGCCAATCAAGTCAACATCGAAGCTGATCTTATTGATTTCAGAGGGGTCGTGAAGTTCAAGCAACACCTCAAGAGAAAACCGGTGGGCGATTTCAGTAAATTCAGCTATTTCATGAGCCGACAGAATAGCGGCTATCAACAAAATAGCGTCGGCTCCGGCGATTCGGGCCTGATATATCTGATAGGGGTCAACTGTGAAATCTTTACGCAGAAGCGGCAGCTGTGGAGCAACTTTGCGGGCTAACGCAAGGTCGGCGAGGCTACCTCCGAAAAAGCGCGTATCAGTGAGCACCGATGAAGCTGCCGCTCCGGCCCGGGCATATTCACCCACAATTTCAGGATTTGCCATTGGTGAAATTTCACCTTTTGAAGGTGAGCGCCGCTTAAACTCGGCAATGATGCCTCCCGGCGTAGACAGGATTGAGCCCTTGATAGAGTTGTTTCGGCGCTCGGCTTGCTCCGCTCTTTCCTCAAGTTCCCGCTCTGCGACCAATGCTTTCATTGCATTGACTTCGGCTCGCTTGGCTTCGGCAATGGTTTTCAGTATGTTCATTTGTTGATTTCGCAAAATTTGGTAAATGATTTCAAGGCAGCTCCCGAGTGGATTGACTCGCGCGCGGCTTCAATCGCGTCAGCTATTCCTACGGCCGGGTTTAGCGTAGTGATGGCAAATGCCGAGTTAGCCACAACGCATTGCTCCTGTGCTTCGGTAGCCTTACCCGCAAGCACGTTATCGAATATCTGTGCTGCTTCTCCTATCGTATCCCCGCCGTAAAGGTCGGATTGAGCGTGTGTGGCAAGCCCTATATCTTCCGGAGTCAGTAGCTTTTCTGTTGAAGGGGTGACGACTTTAAATGACGATGTCAGTGAGATTTCGTCATAGCCGTCGAGCGAATTTACAATAGTGCAGTTGATATTTTCGTTTTGAGCTATGTAGTTGTAGAGGCGCATCAACTTGAGGCTAAACACACCCAGGAGCTGATTGCGTGGAATTACCGGATTAACAAGCGGACCGAGCATATTAAAAAATGTGCGCACCGCCAATTGTTTTCTTACCGGAGCAACGCTTTTCAACGCCGGCGAGAAAAAGGGAGCATGCAGATAGCAAACGCCTGAACTGTCGAGCGAGCGTGAGAGGGTGTCAATGTCGGCCGTAAACTTCACGCCGTGATGTTCGAGCACGTTGGATGCACCCGAAACCGATGAGGCGCCATAGTTGCCATGCTTGATGACTTTATAACCCGCTCCGGCCACAACGAAGCATGAGGTGGTTGAAATGTTGAACGTGTTTTTGCCGTCGCCACCCGTACCAACTATATCGATTGCATCGACATCGGCAAAATCAACCGGTAACCGGCGGTCAAGAATAGCGTCGCGGAAACCAACGAGTTCATCGGTAGTGATGGCCCTCATCTGAAACACGGTCATGAATGCCGCTAACTGGGAGTCGTTAAATCGGCCGTCGGCTATTGCGTGCATTATTTGTCGGGCCTCTTCGCGCGATAAGTTATGGTGCTCGAAGAGCTTGGTAAGTATCTGTTTCATTTTTTAGCAGCAGTTATTTAGAGAGCCAGTTTTTAAAAATGTGCTGACCGAGATCGGTCATTATCGATTCAGGATGGAATTGCACGCCGCGTATGTCAAGCTCCCTATGGCGCAGAGCCATAATGTTGCCGTCATCGTCAACTGCGGTCACTTCCAGGCAGTCAGGCACTGATAGGGGGTCAACAGCCCACGAGTGGTAGCGCCCTACGTCAAAACGCTCGGGCAATCCGTCAAACAGATAATCCGCTTCCGGCGAGGTTACCGATAGAGGTAATTTTAATCCGTGGTAAACCTTCGGCAGATTAATTAACCGGGCGCCGAAATGCTCTGCCAATGCCTGATGTCCGAGGCAAATGCCGAGAATAGGTTTTGAAGAAGCATAGCGCTCAATGATTGCAGGCATCAGCCCCGCCTCTGAGGGTATACCCGGTCCCGGTGAGAGAATGATTTTGTCAAATTGTTGCAAATCGTCAAGATTGACTTTATCGTTCCTGACCACAGTGGGCTCGATTCCGAGCAATCTCAGTGCGTTGACGATATTATATGTAAATGAGTCGTAATTGTCAATTATGACTATTGATGGTTGTTTAGATTCCATTGTTTGCGGCTCTTAGTTGTTAAATGTAGTGGCGTAGGCTACCGCCTTTACCAGTGCGCCAAGTTTGTTGTTAGTTTCGGCAAGCTCTGATTGGGGATTGGAGGAGGCGACAATGCCGGCTCCGGCTTGAGAGTAAAGGCGATTGCCCCATGAAAGGAAGCTTCTGATAGTGATGGCTTGGTTTAAGCTGCCATCAAAGCCTATGAAGCCGATGCAGCCGCCATAAATTTTTCGACTGTGAGGCTCGATTTCGTCAATCAGCTGCATTGCTCTGACCTTGGGTGCTCCCGATAGGGTGCCGGCCGGGAAGGTTGCTGCAAATAGGGCGAAGATGTCGGCATCTTCAGGCAAAGTAGCCGAAACTCTCGACACCAAGTGAATGACGTGGCTGTAAAATTGCACCTGGCGCAAAAATTCAATATTGATTTTTCCCCCTGAACGGCTCAAATCGTTGCGGGCAAGGTCAACAAGCATAATGTGCTCGGCATTTTCCTTCTCATCGAGCAGCAGCGCCTCGGCCAGTTGGTGGTCGGCAGCATCGTTGCCTGTTCGGCGGAATGTGCCGGCAATCGGGTCAATGTAGGCTTTGCCGTCGGCAATGCGCAAGTGGGTTTCGGGCGACGAGCCAAACACTTTGAAGCTGCCCATGTCAAAGAAAAACAGATAGGGGGAGGGGTTGACGCAACGCAGTGCACGATAAACGTTAAATTCATCGCCGGTGAAGCCTTGAGAGAAACGGCGCGACAACACGATTTGAAACACATCGCCTCGTCTGGCGTGGGCGATCCCTCGCTTCACCATCTCTACATATTCATCGTCGGTAATGGTGCTCTCCAGGTCATCGGCCGGATGAAAGTCATATTGAGCCACATTGTTGTTGCGCAATATAGCGAGCAATTTGTCGGCTTCTTTGGCTTGCCCGGGAATGGTGTTTTCAATCAGAGTCATTTCGTTGTTGAAGTGGTTTACTCTGATAATGAAGCGATAGAGATTATAAATAATGTCGGGGATGGAGTCAAACTCTTCACACGGCTTCGATTGGGGCACCGGCTCAAAATAGCGCACGGTGTCGTAGGCTGTATATCCCAGGAGCCCATTGCCTGAAACAATCCCTTCCCCCTCAAACTCAAAGCTTTCAACGAAGCTCCGAATCAGTCCGGGCAGCTCTCCGATGGCCCTGACGGGTTGATTAAAAACAGTTCCGTCGGGGTAGCGCATGCTAACCGTATCGTGGTGCAGGCATAGCGACGCTATAGGGTCAACTCCAATGAGCGAAACCGAGTTTTGCATCGTGTGATAATCGGAACTCTCGAGCAGAGCCGACATTGGGTAGAGGTCGCGTATCTTCAGGTATATTCCTACGGGCGTTTCCAAGTCGGCCGGCAGGGTAGTGGTTGATGTGGTGAGCTTATATTTATTTAGTGTCATAATAGAGTTATTTACGGTTAGCGAGATAGGTGGCGAGGTCTTTATCGCCGCGGCCCGACAGGTTGATGACCACTATGTCGTCGGCGCCGAACCGACGCTTCTGCAATATAGCCATCGCATGGGCCGACTCCAGCGCGGGAATGATACCCTCCAGGCGAGTCAACTCGTAGGCTGCATCGAGAGCTTCCAGGTCAGTAGCGGCTTCAACTTCTACCCGGCCGGAGTCGGCCAAGAAAGCGTGAAGCGGGCCAACGCCCGGATAGTCCAACCCGGCCGAAATGGAATAGGGCTCAATGATTTGGCCATCATCATCCTGCATGAGCATAGTGCGCGAACCGTGGATTATGCCCTCGGTGCCAACAGCGATAGAGGCTGCTGTTTCGGATGTGTCGGTGCCTTTTCCGGCGGCCTCTACAGCAATGAGCTTTACTCCGGGCTTGTCGATGAAATGATAAAACGCACCGGCCGCGTTGCTCCCTCCGCCAATGCAAGCCACCACATAGTCAGGCAGCTCCTTGCCGGTCAGCTCCGGCACCTGGCGAAGCATCTCCTCTGAAATCACTGACTGAAACTTGGCAACCATTTCGGGATAGGGATGAGGGCCTACGGTGCTGCCGATTATATAAAACGTGTCGCGCGGATTGCAACACCAGTCGCGGATGGCCTCGTTGGTGGCATCTTTCAGTGTTGAGTTGCCCGATGTTACCGGTATCACCTCCGCTCCGAGCATTTTCATTCGCTCAACATTGGGCTTCTGCCGGGCCACATCGGTGGCACCCATATAAACGTGACATTCCAGGCCCATCAAAGCACAAACTGTAGCGGTTGCGACTCCATGCTGACCGGCGCCTGTTTCTGCTATGATGCGCGTTTTGCCCATTCGCTTGGCCAGCAGGGCCGACGCTATGGCATTGTTGATTTTATGTGCACCGGTATGATTCAAGTCCTCACGTTTGAGATATATGTTAGTTGCATATTTCTCACTTAATCTGTCGGCGCGGTAAAGAGGGGAGGGCCGCCCCACGTAGTCGCGAAGCAAACGGTCATATTCAGCCTTGAATTCCGGGTCGTCGGCCCATCGGCGATATGCCTTTTCAAGATGCTCGATGTTGCTGTGAAGAATCTCCGGTATATATGCTCCGCCAAATCGGCCATAGTAGCCATGGTTGTCGACCGGCAAGTGAGGGTTGAGTGGTTGCATTGCGTAAAGAGGTTGTTGAGGTGGGTAAACTATTAGCGTCGCCTTAGAGCCGATTGCTCGCGGGCGACGCCTGATATTTTTCTTGAAGTTTAAGCTGTTTTATCGGAAAGCTTTCAGATGAGTATTTTACTTACAGACATATAGCATCAGGCGTCGCTTTTAACTGAGCTGCGCCACCACCAATAATTGTAGGATGAAACGTTATCTGTCATTTTGCTTTCTTTTTCTGCAAAGTAACAACTTTTTTCTAAATTCTCCAAATTTTTAGTAGATTTTATTTTAATTTATCAAAATATGCTTTATAATCGAATACCCTTCATTGCTTTCAGGATGAGGGATCAGCACTAAAGCTGCAATCAAACAGGCTATTATAACCGCAATTACAACTGTTCCGGCAATAATTAATCGGCGAGGAATCTCGCCTAACAGACGTTTTACCTTTTCCGGATGGTCATCATTTCGTTGAAACATGGTTTTAATCTTTTTTGTGAGAAACTAATTATCAGTTACCAAGCTCTAATTGGTTTTTAACTAAATGGTAGTAAAGACCCTTTTTCTCAATCAAATTTTTATGATTGCCTTGTTCAATTATTGATCCTTTTTCAAGGACTACAATGTTATCGGCGTGGCTTACGGTTGAGAGTCTGTGAGCTACTACCAATACAGTACGACCTTGATAAAATGTTTTCAAATTTTCAACGATAACTCGTTCATTCTCGGCATCAAGAGAGTTGGTTGCTTCATCCAGAAAAATGAAAGCAGGTTGACGATAAATGGCTCGTGCTATTAATATACGTTGTTTCTGACCTTGACTCAGTCCGTGTCCGTCGCGCCCTATCCGGGTGTTGTATCCTAATGGAAGGTTCATAATAAAATCATCAATGCAAGCCATTTTCGCAGCCATTCGCAGTCTATCCTTATCAACTTCGTTATCATCAACGGCAATGTTACGCTCAATTGATTCGGAAAAAATAACACCGTCTTGCATCACAACTCCACATTGTTGTCGCCACCATTTCATATTATAGTCGTTTATTTTTCGGCCGACAATTTCTATTTCTCCGTTTTCAACCTGATAATAACCTAAAAGTAGTTTGATTAATGTTGTTTTCCCGCTCCCTGATGCACCAACAATTGCAGTTACTTTTCCCTCGGGAATTTCTAAATTTATATCTTTGAGAGTAGGTTTTAGCGTATGACGGTCATATCGAAAAGAAATGTTTCTCATAGAAATACCTTTTCCGTCAGCAAAACTTTTGGCTTGTTTGCCTGTTGAATCTTCATTCTGACCGTTGTGAATTTCATTGATTCTCTCCATAGAAATCTTAACATCTTGAAGCGAGTAAATAAACGACATGAATTGTTCAACGGGAGCATTTAGCTGGCCTACGATATATTGCACTGCGAGCATTGTTCCTAAAGTAATTTTACCATCTATTACGGAAGTGGCAGCTACTACGGTAATCAATATGTTTTTAATTTCGTTAATGAATATGCTTCCGGCTTGTTGAGCCTGTTGAAGTTTCAGGCTTTTCATTTGAACTGCAAATAAGTCCGCTTGTGTTTCTTCCCATTCCCATCTTCGGCGGCGTTCGCAGTCCTGTAATTTTATTTCCTGCATAGCCGTCAGAAATTGATAGGTCTTATTTTGGTTTATAGCCTGATGCTCAAACAATTCGTAATCGAGAACTTTTCTCCGTTTAAGAAAAATAGCAATCCAAGTACCGTAAACGATGCTTCCAAGCATAAACACTCCAAATATCATTTTATTGTAAACCAAAAGCACAGCGCCAAGAATTATGAAACTCAAGGTTGAAAAGATTATGTTAAGCGCTTGGCCTGTTAAGAAAGATTGGACTCTTGAATGGTCGCTTATGCGTTGAAGCAAATCTCCCATAAGTTTTGTGTCGAAAAAACTCATGGGTAGCTTCAAAAGCTTTATAAAAAAATCACTGACTAACTTCAGGTTTATCCGCATGGACAGATGCAGTAAAACCCATCGACGAAATAAATCTGTAACTGTTTGGCCTATTACTATAAGAAGTTCACCTATTAGAATCAACCAAATTAATTTTATATTCTCATGTTTAATGCCGGAATCAACAATTTCTTGCGTAAGAAATGGTAATATCAATTGTAGCAAACATCCTAAAATAAGCCCGAAGATAATTAGAATAAAATGCCGGCGGAAGCGGTTTAGATAGTTAAGAATGAATTTTAATGAATATTTTTTTTCATCAGGTTGGGCTTCGGTCAATTCCTTAAATCTTTGCGTTGTACGGAAAGTCATTGCAATGCCCGCCTTAGAATTATCTTTTTTAGTTGTTGACACCCATTTTTTTTCAATAAATTCACGATTACACGAAAATTTACCTTTTCCGGGGTCAGCAATTTTGAATTTTTTACATGATTTAGAAACTTTGTATAGTACGACAAAATGATTTTGGTTCCAATGCAAAATGGCCGGTAATTTAAGGCGCGATAAAGCATTTATCGACATTTTGAAAGTTGAAGCTTCTAAACCAATCTTTTCAGCGGCGTCAGCTATGCCTTTCATTGAAACCCCCTGATTGGTAGGGGAGCAAAATCGTTCAAGAAATTCCAAAGTGATTGGGCATCCTAAACATTGACTCACCATAGCAAGTGAAGCGACTCCGCATTGCATGGAATCACGTTGTTTTATCAGCTTTAGTCGCTTCATAATTATCAGCAGGGTGGATTACATTTCCGGCATACGGTTGGAGATGGCTTCGCGGGCATTTCGACGAATAGTATAGGTGATGAGAAGCCAGGGGCGCAAGCTTTCACTCTTATAACGAAAGGTAGTGATATCGGAATAGTTGGGCGACTTGGTGATTGTTTTGACTTCCCTAATGCCCCAAAAATAGGGCATTGCAACTGAGATCCGAAGTTCGTTGGTGGCATACCATCCAACTTGAATGATGGCTTGCGACGGATTAAGTTGGCGTGTTTGGCTGATGGCTGAATAACTACGGTTTTTCCAGATAATATCGCCATAGACATACCAATTGCCTATATCCCACTTGGCATAGCCTCGCAGAGCAACTGAGGGCAGATAACCTGTAGAATGGAATTTCTCACCGTAGTAAGCGGTTGTTAGACTTGCCTGAAGTTTCCGGGTTGTGTAGTTAAGTCGGGCGAATGTTGTCAAGCCGATGTAATTGCCATTGTTTTGGAAAGTGCTAATGGCTTGCTGACCATCAGACAATATTACGGCTTCGATCATATTGCTGTACAAATTAGTTGCTGCGGAAATTTGCAGCATAAATGGTGAAAAATTTTTACGATATTCGGCTGAAACAGTATTCACCTGCTGTGGGGTCAGATAAGGGTTTCCCTCAATTCTCAGCCAAGGGTTGGTAGAGTGGTTAAAGGTGAAGAGCTCTGAGGAGGAGGGTAGCAGACTATTGAGTTGATAGTAAAGGCGGAGGTAATCGCGCGGGTTGAGACGATATGTCAGGCTTGCGGATATGCGAGGCCGAAACCAGTTGTTGTGGCCATCAGGAGTCTTGATCTTCATGTATTGGAGCCCTGCGGAGGCCATATAATAAAGATCTTTCCAGTTGTTGTCGTAGGTCAGATAGGTGTAGTTAGATTGAGTGATGACCTGAGCGAAATCATTAGGGGTGGTGGTCATATCGCGAAGTTTGTCTTGAGTATAGACAAATTTATTACCGGCTGAGAAGTGTGTCCCTTCAAAATCAAGAAATGAGGTAGACTGGTTGCGTCGCGATTTTTCATATTCCCAATAATTAGAAATCATGTGGTCAATAGTGCTGTCATAGCCAATCTTATCGGTTTGGCGGTCTTCTTCATTGTAGTAGCCGTAGTTATAGTTGGCGTAGGCTGTTATCTTGTTGTCGTCAGAGAATGAATGTTCATAGTAAACCGCGCCCAACATTCCGCCATTATGTGCAGTTTCCTTGGCATTGGAAAGTAGTGGCAAGGCGTTGTAAGTGCCACTGTCTTCGGTCCATTTTTTTGCATGCTTGCCTTTTGACAGGAATGTTCCTGCGAAATAGTTGTTTTGGTCAGGCACCCATTTGAGCTTAAGATTTGCTTCCCATTGAAGACTGTTGGATGAGTTATGTCCGCTACGTTGTTTTGTGTCGGATTCATTGGACTCCAGAGAAGAGAAATCTACTTTATCGTGGAGAAGATAGTCGGAGGAAATGTTACCCCCGACGGCAAATTTGCGTGTGCCAAACTCAAAATTGAGGGCTTCGAACCCTTCGCGTAAGGGGATGTCGTGGCGGGTGCGGGCATCGATATAGGTGTAGAGGGGCACGTCACGCTTGATTTTAATATCTATAATCTTGGTTACACCCATTTCAAGATATTTTGCGCTGACTACTTCTCTGATTTCTACTGACTCAATAAACTTGGGGTCGATAGGAGCAATTCCGGTATTTACATATTTTCCGTCGATGAGAATCAATGGGATAGTTCCGTCAATGAGTTTTACGGACTGATTAAAAACGTTGACGTCAAGCACGGGAATTTCCGTGAGCGCTTTATACGGATCGCCTGATTGCCTGGCAGCTTGTGTGAGCTTATAAATTTCGCTTGTTGCAGTTACTTCGGGAGCGCGCGAAGAGTTGACTGTTACTTCTGATAAATGAATGGAGGATGGCTGCAGGGCTATGTTAATAATGGTGTCGGATTTAATGTCTAAAACCTGTTTCCAATCTTCAAATCGATCTACCATTATAGTGAAGTTATATTGGTTAGGTTGTTTAAGGGTGATGACATTTTCCCCGATTTGTATATCTCCCAAAAATGCTATTCCGATAGAGTCGAGCACACACACTTCGCCATTGATATTCTCACTTCCGGCTTGTGGCGCTGACAAATTCAATGTTACGTTAATTTGAGCGGTTGAGACTAAAAAAGTGAATAAGACAATTATTGCAGAGATAACGTAATGCTTCATTTTACAATTATGTTGTTAGATGGTTGTGTGGTTTTAGCTAATTCAATTTGGAATTGGGTAAGGGCGAACTCCTCTTCAGTCATGCAGATGCTATCAAGAAAGCAGAAATCTGACTTTAATGTCTCCGTTTTTTTTCTGCAAGGGCCACCACAACTCGGCAGCATTCTGCATTTTTGACATCGGGGATTGATTGAATCGTTTTGTAAATAATCGACCCTATCTTGTAGCCAGGATATTTTCCCGGTTTTACAATCTAACTTTCCCAATATATATTCATCAGCAAATTTAGGAATAGTAGTGCATTTAAATACATTTCCGTCGAAATTAATAGTTACTTGATTATTACGGTCAGCAAAACAAAGGCCCCCCTGACTGTAGAAGTCTACTTCAAAGCCTGCTTGAAAAAGCAATGAAAGAACATTGAGGATGTCTTCTTTCGCAATTTCATCGGAATTTACTTGCCATACTTTTTTTATTATGATGCAACATTTGCTCTTGTCTAATGTCAGCAACGATTCAAATATTGATTTGAAACCCTTAAGTGTTTCATTATCAAAGTTAATCCTTACATATATTTTAGAGTCAGGAATGAAATGCTGAATATCGTGCAAGGTTTTTATTACTTTGGAATAGGTGTCAAATTGTTTGTGAATAGAATACTTTATTTTATTGTGTCTTTCCCTATCGCCATCAAGAGTTATTTGAAAGACGCATGATTTATTGCTCAAAAGATTAAGAATTCGGTCAGTAATCAGAGTTCCATTAGTAGTAAAATCTAAGAGAAGCCTAAGATTATTGTGTTTACAGAATTGTTCTGAAAATTCTACGAGGTCTGTTATTGCTTGAGGTTTCAAAAATGGTTCGCCCCCGAAAAATGTAATTTTAAGAGTATTAAAAGAGATTTCTTGATATTGGTCAGAAATATATTTCTTTATCCCTTCAAGAACTTCTTGCGATATTGTGCTGTGAGGAACTTTATTCTCATAACAGTACCAACAATTCAAATTACAATCAAGAGTAGGATTGACAACGATATGAAGATAAGAGTTGTCAATCTGAGCCTTTTTTTGATTATTTAAGTAGATTTCCAACTCGTTCATCTCATCAGGAATAATAAAGCCTCCTTTTACTAAATCATTTACTAATTTTGGATCCACAGATAGCAATGATGTGGGGTCTGTTGCATTAGTAAATAGCTTGTATTTCTTTTCCGAAAGTAGGATATGAGCAGATCGGAAGAAGTTTGAGCAAAGATATATATCCTTAGATATATTTTGGCAAATATTGTAATCTGACGCTTTATATTTCATGATGAATTGAGCTTAAAATTCAGGTTTAAATATTTGATAAAATTCCCTATTTTATCAAATATTTAAACTCACATGAATGGATTCGTAAACACTACTTCTTACGAACTAAGGATTGTTTTGACAGACTTTTTTGTCATTAATGATACTGCAGATATCGGCATTATTGATAACAGAGCAATTTTTACCATTGTTAATAACATCGCAAGTGTCCTTGTTGTTAATAGCTGTGCAGTTGTTCCCATTGTCAGCAACGATTCCGGTGTCTATTGGGGTAAAAGGCAATGAACCGCCAAACAAGTGAGATTGACCCTCCGAAGTAATTTCTTCAATAAGGTGAGAAGGTAAATTCATTTCATTTTAAATTATTAAGATAGTCCTACTCTTAACGATTTTCGGTTACTCGCCTTTGTTTTCTTCAGTTTGGTCTGATTATTAACGTCGACGTAATTATTTTTTAGATTTCAATATCTGCTGAGGCTTCCCAAGATTCACTGCAAATGTAGAGGAGGTAAGAACCTTGAGCGGGTATTGTTAGTTCGCCGTTTATAGAAGGCAGGAAATCAACAACTGCTCCGTAGCTATTATATAGGTAGACGCACCCTTCGTCTTCCCCATCATAATCTAATGAGATAGTCATTGTGTCTGTGTCCAACCATATTTCAATTGGAGATTGAAAATGTCTACGAAGTCTTCCCGAATTAGTATTCTCTTCATCTTTTTTCCCGTTTTTATTTCCATTAGTAGGAATTAAAAATTTATCAGCGACTGCAACTGATGAAAAAAATAAAAAAAATAAAAGAATTAATGGTTTAAAAATCTTCATGCTGAAAAATAATTTAGTATTAAATATATCACAAATTTATTGAAAATATCGTATCAGTTCCAACTATTTTATTA
>CAMWUH010000006.1 GCA_947177325.1 uncultured Bacteroidales bacterium | reverse complement strand
GCTGATGTTAAGGCTTTAATTTTTTAATTCGCTCAACGGCACGCAGGGTGTTTTCGTAAGAGCCGAATGCTGTCAGCCTTATGTAGCCCTCCCCTGCCGGACCGAATCCAACGCCCGGGGTGGTGGCTATCTGATAGTCATTGAGCAAAAGGTCGAAGAATTGCCAAGAGGAGAGACCTTCCGGGGCTTTTACCCACACGTAAGGCGCATTTTCTCCGCCCCACACTTTCAACCCAACATTCTGCAGCCGGTCTCTCAAAAGCTTGGCGTTGCGCAAATAGTAATCGATGGTTTCGTTAATCTGCTTACGCCCTTCAGGACTATAGATCGCTTCGGCGGCTCGTTGGGCTATGTAAGAAGCTCCATTGAATTTGGTGCATTGGCGACGATTCCATAATCGGTTAAGATTAACATCGTTACCGTTATCGTCGACTGCCTTCAGCTTTTTGGGAACAACCGTGTAACCGCATCTGAGTCCGGTAAAACCGGCGGTTTTCGAGTAAGAACGAAACTCAATCGCCACTTCCTCGGCGCCCTTGATTTCATAAATGGAGTGCGGCACATCATCGCCGGTGATAAATGCTTCGTAGGCTGAGTCAAACATAATGAGGGCGCCATTGCAACGAGCGTAGTCAACCCAAACTTTCAACTGTTGGCGATCAAGCGTTGTGCCTGTTGGATTATTGGGGTAGCAGAGATAAATTATATCTACTTTGCCTTGGGGAAGTTGAGGAACGAAGTTGTTGGCTTCGGTGCAGGGCAAATAAACTATTCTCGAGTAAGCTCCTGAAGCGGTTTTTTCGCCGGCACGGCCTGCCATTATGTTGGAATCAAGATAAACGGGATAAACGGGGTCGGTAAGAGCCACAACGTTATCATTGCCAAGAATATCTGTTATATTGGCTGTGTCGCTCTTGGCTCCATCGCTGATAAAAATTTCATCAGGAGAAATGTCTATGCCTCTTTTTTTGTAATCGTTTTCAGCTACAGCTTCACGGAGAAAAGCGTAGCCTTGCTCCGGGCCGTAGCCTTTGAAAGTGGCGACATCGGCTTGCTCGGCAACTGCCTTTTGCAGTGCGTTGACAACAGCCGGAGCTAAGGGGCGGGTAACATCACCGATTCCCATCCTTATGATATCGGCATCAGGATGAGAAGCCTTGAATGCTTCAATTTTTCGCGCTATCTCTGAAAACAGATAGCTTTCGTTAAGCTTTAAAAAGTTAGTGTTTACCTTAAACATTGTGTACCTATTTATAAAGCCGGGGATAATAAACAGCTGAGAAAACTTCGGTGGCGGGTCCGGTCATCATCACGTTGCCGTCGTCAGATATATCAATGAGCAAGTCGCCACCGCGAAGATTTACGGTAACGGGGGCTTGACAGCGGCCGGTAGTTATTGCGGCAACGGCTGCAGCGCAGGCTCCTGTGCCACATGCCATTGTTTCGCCACTACCCCGCTCCCATACTCTCATTTTCAATGTGTGACTGTCGATGACTTGAATAAACTCGATGTTGGCGCGGTCAGTCCACATGGGGTGAAGCTCTAATTCGCGACCAATTCTTTCCACATCGATTTCATCAGGGTCGGGGCCAAAAACAACGCCATGAGGATTGCCCATGGAAACGGCAGTAAGCTCCACCTCGCCTTGGCTTAACACTACTTTGTGGTTAATCAAGCTTTCGGCTTGGGAATTAACACCGATTTCAGAGCATAAAAGCGAGGGCTTGCCCATGTCGACCGTGACATTTTCAACCTTATTGTTTTCGGGGTTGACGTGGAGGGATAAATATTTAACGCCCGAAAGAGTTTCGAGCGTTATTTGGGTTTTATCCGTAAGTTTATGGTCGTAAACATATTTGCCTACGCATCGGCTGCCATTTCCGCACATGCGCGCTTCGGAGCCGTCAGCGTTAAATATGCGCATTCTGAAGTCAGCGCAAGACGAGGGCAAAATCAGTATAACACCATCACCGCCAACGCCTGTGTGGCGATTACTCATTTCGATGGAGAGCTCGGGAAGTCGGTCAAGAGTCTTCCCGGTGCAATCGATATAAATGTAATCGTTGCCAATGCCATGCATTTTGGTGAATGAAATCATGCCCATATATGTTTTTTACCTTATGGAGAAATTGATGTCTCTATTGCAATTGCAAAGGTAAACAAATATTTTTAAATACAAAAACTTTTGATAAAAAAACCAAAGCATATCATCAAAATTTTTCCGAAATAGGGGTAAATTATAGCATTTGTTTTTGAATATTGCTGAATTTATGGAAAAATGCTTTTGAGATTAAATGACGGAAGCCATAAATCCAAAATGGTTATTTATCATTATTGTAAATTACCAACAATTTGGTTAACTTTGTGAAAGAAATCCAAGCCAATAGGCTTTGGGTTATCATTTCGCTATATATCAACAATTATTCCTATAACTTAAAATCATGAAAGCTAAACTGTTTTTAGGCGCTTTGGCCGCAGCTGCTATCGCAGCTCCCGCAGCCGGTGCCAAAGATCGTGTGACACACGACCCGAATGCGACAAACACAGATGCAATTCTGCACGTTTGGAGCTGGAATTTCAATGAAATCGCCAAAAATATGCAGCAAATTGCTGATGCCGGTTTCTCGATGATTCAAACATCACCTGTGCAAGAGTGTTTCAACCCCGAGGGGGGTTCAAAGAAAATCTTTGACCCCAACGTAACAGAGGGTAACTGGTACTATTATTACCAGCCAACCAACTGGAAAGTCGGAAACCAGATACTCGGCTCTCGCGAAGAGATGAAAGCTATGATGGACTCGGCGGCAAAATATAATATTAATGTGATTGTTGACGTGCTTCCAAATCACACTGCATTTGACGTTGATGCAGTATCGCCCGAATTTTACGAAGCTGTTGGTGGTCGCGAAAAGATGTTCCACACCACCGGTCTGACTCCGGTTAGTGATTACAACGATCGCTTTGAGTGTACTCTTCAAGGCTCCGGAGCCCTTCCCGACGTTAACACCGAAAACCCTGACTTCCAAAAATATTATATGGAATTCATCAACGACCTCATTTCAATGGGCGTAAAAGGGTTCCGTTACGACACTGCCAAACATATCGGCGTTCACTCTGACCCTGTTGACTCTGCAGCCGGAGTGACCGAAAACGATTTCTGGGATGTGGCCACAGGCCGTAAAGCAGTCAAGGGTGTGCAATTGGCTGTGCCTTACGATGATTTGTTTGTATATGGCGAAATTCTTCAGGACAAAAACGTGCCTTATGCCGAGTATGCCGACTATATGGGTCAGACAGCTTCAAGCTATGGCCACGTGCTCCGCGAAGTGCTTGAAAAAGAATCAGCAAAGGGAGTAGATATCGCTAATTGGTATCACTCAGCCGCTCCCGAATTTCTCACTACCTGGGTTGAGAGCCACGACACATATTGCAACGGCAATGAATCGGCTCACTTGACCGACGACCAAATCCGCACCGGATGGGTGTTCCTAACTGCTCGCCAGAATGGTGTGCCTTTGTTCTTCAGCCGTCCTGCCGGCTCAACCCGTCAAAACTACTATGGAGACAACGTGCTTGGCGCTCGTGGCAACGATGAATTCTTCCATCCCGAAGTGGTAGCGGTTAACAAATTCCGTACTGCTATGAAGGGTCAGAAAGAGGATATTCAGGTTAGCGACAATGGTCAGGTGCTTCTCGTTAATCGCGGCAAGAAAGGTGCGGCTTTGGTTAACATCTCACACTTGAGCAATAAAGTTGATCTGCCCACTACCCTTCCCAACGGCACATACAAAGATGAAGTGTATGGCATTGAATTTAAAGTTAAAAAAGGCCGTTTGACCGGATTGGTAGCACCTAACCGCTCTTACATCCTCATCAAGAAATAAGCATATATTTCATATAAAAAAGACAGCCGCCGATCAATAAATGGTCGGCGGCTGATTTTATAAGTAGACTTAAAAATTATTCTACCGTGACTGACTTGGCGAGGTTGCGGGGCATGTCGACATCGCAACCTTTTTTAATAGCTACATGGTAGGCAAGGAGCTGGAGGGGAATCGATGCGATAACGGGAGATAATTCTTCAACAATCCGGGGAATCTCGATGGTGTAGTCAGCCAACTCACTCACTGTTTCATCGCCGCGGGTAACGATGGCGATAACACTGCCGCCGCGGGCTTTTACTTGCTGAATGTTGGAAACGATTTTTTGGAGTGTTTCATCGGCGGGAGCAACGAACACCGTCGGCATTTCGCGGTCAATCAATGCGATAGGTCCATGCTTCATTTCAGCGGCGGGATAACCCTCGGCATGGATGTAAGAAATCTCTTTTAATTTGAGGGCACCCTCGAGGGCTGTCGGGTAATTGTAGCCCCTGCCGAGATAGAGGAAATTGTGGGCATAAGTGAATGTAGAAGACAAGCGCTCCACATCGTCGTTAATTCTCAGGGTGTCCTCTATTAGTTTTGGAAGGGCGACGATTGCTTCGGTCATTTTTTTTGCATGGGTTTCGTCGATAGTAGCCCTGAGTTGACCCAAAGCTAATGCGAGCATAGCCAAAACGGTTACTTGTCCGGTAAAAGCTTTAGTTGAAGCAACCCCTATTTCGGGCCCAACGTGGATATAAGTGCCTGATTGAGTGGCTCGGGCGATGGAAGAGCCAACAACGTTGCAGATGCCGTAGACAAAAGCTCCGCGCTCTTTAGCTAATTGAATAGCAGCGAGAGTGTCGGCAGTTTCGCCTGATTGGGAAACGGCGATTACAATGTCGCCGGGCGCGATTACGGGATTTGAATAGCGAAATTCACTTGCATATTCTACCTGAGCCTCAATACGAGCCAATTCCTGGAGCAATCGCTTTCCAATCAAGCAGGCATGCCAAGAGGTGCCGCATGCAACGAAAATGACGCGACGGGCATTCTTGAACACATCGGCGTTGAGGTTTACGCCTGAAAGCTCTACCCTGCCATTTACGATGCGCCCTCTGATGCAATCATGAATTGTTGAAGGCTGCTCAAAAATCTCTTTGAGCATGAAATGCGGGTAACCCCCTTTTTCAAGCTGAGCGAGAGAGAGTTGCAGTGTCTTGATGTCAATTTTAGCCGGCTTGGCAGTGGAGATATCAATCAATTGCAGAGGTTGATTACGCCGAGCAACGGCAATTTCGCCATCGTTGAGGTAAACAACTTTAGAGGTGTGTTCAACAATCGGGCCGGCATCAGAAGCAATGATGGTTTCATCGGGATTTATGCCAATTACAAGCGGCGAGCTTTTACGAGCCGCAATTATAGTGTCGGGACAATCAATATCGATAACTGCTATGGCATAGGCTCCGACAACCTGATTGAGAGCTTCAATAACGGCGTCTTGCAGCGAGCAATGATTAGTAGCTTTAATGTATCCGATAAGTTGAGCGAGGACTTCGGTGTCAGTTTCACTTGAGAAAGTACAGCCATGGTCAATCAAGGCTTGCTTGAGAATGGCATAATTCTCGATGGTCCCATTATGAACAATTGCAATGCGGGCATTGGCATCGACGTGAGGATGAGCGTTTATGTCGCTTGGCTCGCCGTGAGTGGCCCAACGGGTATGGGCAATGCCGATAGTTGCGCTGACATCTTTATCCCGACAGAAGTCAACGAGTTTCGAGACCTTGCCTTGAGTTTTATAAATGTCGAGCTTGTCATTATCATTTATGAGCGCGATGCCGGCTGAATCGTAGCCACGATATTCCAGCCGTTCGAGGCCTTTAATCAGAATCGGATAGGCTTGTTGATTGCCGATGTATCCTACAATTCCACACATATATAATTTCTATCTTGAAATTTCGGAATAAATTGAATCAAATCAATTTGATTTGATTGATAATTACAAAGGTAGGAAAAAAAAGCGAGATAAGCGGCACTGATTTTAAAAAAATGACGTCGACCGAGTAAACTCAGCCGACGCCGATATGATGGATAGAAACGTAGTTATTTTACAAACCCGAGGCTGCCATGCTATCAGAATAGCGAGGGGCGGGTTTTTGAGTCAAATGCTGAATTATTCTTGGTTAAGCAACTCAAGCATTTTGATAGCAGAGGCGGGAATACGGGTTCCGGGGCCAAAAATTGCGGCAACACCGGCTTTGTAGAGGAAGTCGTAGTCTTGAGCGGGTATCACACCACCGGCTGTAACGAGGATGTCTTCGCGACCGAGTTTTTTGAGTTCTTCAATAACTTGAGGAATCAAAGTCTTGTGGCCGGCGGCGAGCGAAGAAACGCCAAGGATATGAACGTCGTTTTCAACGGCTTGACGAGCAGCTTCTTCGGGAGTCTGGAAGAGAGGACCCATGTCAACGTCAAAACCGCAGTCGGCATAACCGGTTGCAACTACTTTAGCGCCGCGGTCATGGCCGTCCTGTCCCATTTTCGCAATCATGATGCGAGGCTGACGACCCTCTTTGCGGGCAAATTCTTCACAAAGCTGTTGAGCTTTTACGAAGTCGGGATCTTGTTTGGTTTCTGATGAGTACACGCCTGAAATTGTTCTGATTACTGCTTTATAACGACCTACCACGTCTTCACACGCATCGGAGATTTCGCCGAGTGTCGCACGCAGACCGGCTGCTTTAACTGCGAGGTCAAGGAGGTTGCCTTTTTTAGTACGGACACATTCAGTGATATCAGCCAAGGCTTTCTTAACGGCCGCTTCATCGCGGTTAGCTTTAACTTCGTTAAGACGCTCGATTTGTTCCTGACGCACTTGAGTGTTGTCGATTTCGAGGATATCGATGGGGTCTTCGTGTTCGAGACGATATTTGTTGATACCAACGATAGTCTGTCGGCCGGAGTCGATACGAGCTTGAGTGCGGGCAGCTGCTTCTTCGATGCGAAGTTTGGGCAGACCGGTTTCAATTGCTTTAGCCATGCCGCCAAGTTTCTCTATTTCCTGGATGTGTTGCCAAGCGCGATGAGCGATTTCGTTGGTAAGAGCTTCTACATAGTAGCTACCGGCCCAAGGGTCGATTTCTTTAGTGATGTAGGTTTCTTCCTGAATATAAATCTGAGTGTTGCGGGCAATACGAGCCGAGAAGTCGGTGGGCAATGCTATAGCTTCGTCGAGAGCGTTGGTGTGGAGTGATTGAGTATGACCCAAAGCTGCGCCCATCGCTTCGATACATGTGCGGCCGACGTTATTGAAGGGATCTTGCTCTGTGAGCGACCAGCCTGAAGTTTGAGAGTGGGTGCGCAGAGCGAGAGATTTGGGGTTTTTGGGATTGAATTGTTTAACAATTTTAGCCCAAAGCATGCGGGCAGCGCGCATTTTGGCAATTTCCATGAAGAAGTTCATGCCAATAGCCCAGAAGAATGAGAGGCGGGGCGCGAACGCATCGATATCCATGCCTGCGTTGATGCCAGCGCGGAGATATTCGAGACCGTCAGCGAGAGTGTAGGCCAACTCAATGTCGCAAGTAGCGCCGGCTTCCTGCATGTGGTAGCCGGAGATGGAGATTGAGTTAAACTTGGGCATGTTTTGAGATGTGTACTCAAAAATATCGGCGATGATGCGCATTGAGAATTCAGGCGGATAAATGTAGGTGTTACGCACCATGAATTCTTTGAGGATATCGTTTTGGATAGTACCTGCCATCTCTTCGAGTTTGGCTCCTTGCTCCAACCCTGCATTGATGTAAAATGCCAATACGGGGAGAACGGCGCCGTTCATTGTCATTGACACGGACATTTTGTTCAAGGGAATGCCATCGAAGAGCACTTTCATATCGTCGAGCGAGCAGATTGAAACGCCTGCTTTACCAACGTCGCCAACTACGCGGGGATGGTCAGCATCATAACCGCGGTGGGTTGCAAGGTCGAAAGCCACAGACAAGCCTTTTTGACCGGAGGCGAGGTTACGGCGATAGAATGCATTTGACTCGGCAGCTGTTGAGAAGCCTGCATATTGGCGGATAGTCCAGGGACGCATTGCATACATGCCGCTGTACGGGCCACGAAGGAAGGGTGGCAAACCGGCAACGTAATTAAGATGTTCCAGACCTTCAAGGTCTTCTTTAGTATAAACGGGCTTAACGGGGATAAGCTCGGGGGTGATCCATTCTTCGCCTTTTACTACTTCGGCAGCCGGCGCTTTGAATGCATCAGTTGTTATATCAATTGTTTTAAAATCAGGTCTCATGTTTTACTTCTTTAAGAGGATGGCGTTGAATGCTTTAAGAGTGTCGAGCACGTTAGAGCGCACGTGGATGAAGTTTTCGATGCCTTGAGCTTTGAGCTCGTCAGTACAAGCGGGAGCTCCGGCAACCACGAATTGAGCTTTACCGTCAATAAGTTTGAAGGCTTCGGGAGCGAATTGAGCATATTCGTCGTCGCTTGAGCAGAGCACAATTACGTCGGCATTTTTATCGAAAGCAGCTTTTACGCCTTCTTCTACCGTTTCGAAACCGATATTATCGATGATTTCGTAGCCGGCGCATCCGAAGAAATTAGCTGAGAACTGAGCACGAGCGAGTCGCATAGCCAAATTGCCGATAGTCAGCATAAACACTTTGGGGCGATTTGAAGCGTGTTCGGTTTCAAGTCGGAGCGATTCAAAATCGCTTGCTTGGCGAGCTGTAGAGAGCGCATGGTCAGGACGAGCGTCGGGATGTTTGCAGCCGCAACCGCAGCCAGATTTTTCAATCTTCTCTGCTGCCATCTCGTTGAAGTTGGGATATTGGTTAGTGCCGAGCAAAATTTCTTTGCGGCGAGCCATGTCGGCGTGGCGTTTTTCTGAAGATTCGTTTACGGATGCTTGAACTTTGCCGTCGTTGACGCATTTGAAGAAACCGCCGTCTTCCTGAACTTTCAAGAACACCTCCCAAGCGCGTTGAGCGAGCGAAACGGTGAGCGTTTCAACATAATAGCTGCCGCCTGCAGGATCAACCACTTTGTCGAGGTGGCTTTCTTCTTTGAGGAGGAATTGCTGATTGCGGGCGATGCGTTCAGAAAATGCATCGGGAGTTTTGTAGGGAGTATCGAAGGGAACAACGGTGATAGAGTCAACACCGGCTAATGCTGCCGACATTGCTTCGGTTTGAGAGCGGAGCAAGTTAACGTGTGCATCGTAAATTGTTTGATTGAAACGTGAAGTTTCGGCGTGGAGGTGCATCTTGCAAGCTTCATCGGTTGCGCCGTATTGCTTAACGATTTGAGCCCATAACATACGAGCAGCACGGAATTTTGCCAACTCCATGAAATAGTTTGAACCAACGCCCATGTTAAATTTAATGCGTTTGGCCACTTCGTTAACATCCATGCCGGCATCGGTAAGGGCAGTGAGCCATTCAGCGCCCCAAGCCAGAGCAAAACCAAGTTCTTGGTAAATGAATGCGCCGGAGTTGTTAAACATCACTGAATCAACGGCTATCACTTCGAGATGGTTGATTTCTTTAGTGATATTAAGGATTTCCTGAGCTTTTTCAGTAAGTTGGTTGATATTAAGCTCTACACCGTGTTTAAGAGCCGGGCGGAGAGGATCAAAATTAATTGAGCCATGGAATTTGTCTGTAGCGTTGTTTTCCTTGAGGAAGTCAACTAAAGCTTGAGCGAGGGCGATAGCTTTACCGGGGCAGCAGTTGAAATTGATTTCGTTTTTTTCAAGGTCAATGCCTTTAAGAAGTGTTGCTACGGTTTCTTTAGTGGGCTCTGCCACTTTGAAGCCTAAAGAGTTAATACCTTTGCCGAGTACATCAATGGCAATTTCGTTAGCTTGCTCGGGAGTTTCAGCGATAATGTCTTGGCGAGTGAGCCAATCATTGCTGTTGCGAGTGCCACGGATGTAAGGGAATTGGCCGGGACGAGATTCGGTTGTTTTAAGGTCGGCGATATCTTCGGCTCTATACATCGGATTGACGTTGAAGCCTTCGTTAGTGCGCCAAACCAATTTCTTTTCAAAGGGGACGCCTTTAAGATCAGCGTCGACTTTTGCGCGCCATTCTTCGGTGGTCACCGCAGGAAATTGGTCGAAAAGTTTTTCGTTTTTTTCTGCCATGGGATTGTTTTTATAAAGAGAATGCTTAAGAATTGACAGCAGCCTCTATTTAAAATGATTTTGTTAAGGTTTATAATCCTGAAATGGAGCATTAGCTCCATATCTTTGCAAATTTAATTAAATATAATAATGTAGGCAAGTGTTTTGGAGTTAATTTTCATTTTGTTTGTCATGTGGGCAGATGTCAGGGCCGATCAGCCATTTATGAGGTTAATCGGCTCTATAAAAATAGGTTTTAGGGTTGAATTATTTAGGGGCCACTACCCTTTCGCCAAGATATTTAGCATATTGACTTCGGAGTTTATCGAGGTCTGCAATTTGACGCATTAGATTTACAATCTCCTCAATAGGGCTATTTTCGGCTGTTGATAATGCTTTCAGAGCATTGCGAAGCGAAATTAACCGGCATTGAACATGGGCGTCTTTCAAAGCGAAAATTGCTTGTGGCAGGCGGTCTTCCAGGCGATCTTGCTCTGTTTCGAGTTTGGCATATTTGGAATGAACTTTAGAAAGCTTGTGTCGGGAAATAGACAGTTCGGTGGCCAATTTGCGAATTTCATCATTCTCGTTTGATAGAAGTGCTTTCGAAATATAATTTAGCCTGAATTCATTTTCGCGCTGCATGTAGTTGCTGTCAATTTCACGCTGCAACGCTGTTTCCCGCGATTTAATCTGGTCGAGGGTAGAAACTTCCTGAGCAATGATAGCTTGTCCGGAGTCCCATTCCTGTTGACGTAGTTGGAGTGAAGATTGGTCATGCAGGCTAATGGCTTCATCAAATTGGGCCCTCAATTGCATAGCGAGTTCAAACACTTGATTATGAACAGGTATCTGAAAACTCAGTTTTTCATAGCTTAATTCTTGCCTGAGATAGTCAATAACCAATGTGGTGGCGTGATTACCCTCACTGTCAAGCACGCCGATTTCGGCCACTCCATAGCGAATTATGTAGCGAATGATTTCTCTTTCAACGGGACGGAGAATATCGGCATCGGTTTGCGACAGATTGCGATATGCATCAGCGGTCTGTGGAACATCAGGGTTGCCGATTGATTCTATTGACTCGCGGCGTGCTTTATTACTTGCTTCCTGTTCTTTTTGCTCAGCTATGAATTTGGCAACTTGCAGAGCTAAAGAGTTCTCATTGATTTGCAGGTTCTGAGAGCATTCCTGAATATAAATTGTGCGAGTAATATCGTTAGGAATAACCGAAATTGACTTTACGATATCTGTAATAACCTCTGCCCTATGACGAGGGTCATTATCAAGACCTTGCATAAGTATCCGGGTTTTGAATCGAATGAAGTCAGTTTCGTGGGTAGCTATATATTGCTCTACTTCCTCGGCAGTATGTGATTGCGCGAATGAGTCGGGGTCATCTCCGTCGGGCAGGAGCACTACTTTCACATCAAGTCCCTCGGCCAACAGCATGTCTATGCCTCGCAGTGAGGCCTTAATGCCGGCCGCATCACTATCGTAAATTACTGTAACGTTAGATGTAAATCGGTGAATGAGAGTGATTTGCCCTTGGGTTAATGAAGTGCCCGAAGATGCCACCACATTTTCCACTCCTCGCTGACTCATTGAAATAACGTCCATGTAGCCTTCCACCAGAATGCATTTATCTTTCTTGGCTATAGAGTTTTTGGCTTGATAGAGGCCATAGAGCTCTCGGCTTTTGGAATAAATAATTGACTCGGGAGAATTGACATATTTAGCTACTTGCTTATCGGAACGCAACGTGCGACCGCCAAAGGCAACCGTTTTGCCGGAAATGGACTGAACCGGATAAATCACTCTGCCGCGGAATCGATCGTAGACACGCCCTGACTCGCTTACGGAGCATAGCCCGGTGTCGATAATGGCCTGACGGTTATAACCGGCGGAAGTGGCAGCATCGTAAAGAGCGGTAGACTGTTCCGGGGCAAATCCTAACTGAAAGCGTTGAATGGCAGCGTCGGAAATACCACGTTGACGAAAATATGCTAAACCAATGGCTTGGCCTTCGGCGGTTTCGGTTAATGTTTTGTTAAAGAAATCTTTTGCGAAATCATTGACCGCAAACATATTTTCGCGCTGAGACGCTTGTTGGCGTTCAGCATCGGAGAGCTCATGCTCTTTTATTTCGATATTATATTTTTTCGCCAGATAGCGTAAAGCTTCGTTAAAGCTCATCTGCTCAAGCTCCATCAGGAAGTTGACCGGGCTACCCCCTTTGCCACAGCTGAAACATTTGCAGATACCCTTTGTTTTTGAAACGGAAAAAGAAGGTGTGCGCTCATTGTGAAATGGGCATAGACCGATATAGTTAGCGCCACGACGTTTGAGAGTTACAAAGTCGCTGACTACTTCAACAATATCAGCAGCGTCAAGTATTCGTTGCTTGGTTTCTTGGTCAATTCGTTTCATTACTTCAAATTTACGAATAATTTCGGAAATTGTCAAATCGAATAAAAAAACATCTTTAAAACTTCAAGAAAGTAATTGTTTACAGAAACCACTTTATGGTTTTTTTTGTTAATATTAAAGAATTATTCTAAAAATTTTTACGTTTCAACTATTTTATTCTCATACTTAATGCAAAGAAATTTTCATACCGGAGCATTATTAGTTATATTTTTGTCATTATTTGTTGCCGAGTCAAAGATCTATGGACAATCTCAATCAGGCCAATATCTTCAAACAGAGTTACCCGGACAATGGCGCTATGTTACTGATTTTTCGCAACTTCCTCCTGATGAAGATCAATGGTGGAAGACTTTTGGAGATTCTACACTCGACTCTCTGATTGAGATGACTGTAGCCAATAACTACAATCTGGCCATCGCATGCAAGCGAATCGAGATTGCCAATAACAATATCAAGATTGCCCGAAGCTCTTATTATCCGGAAGTGAGTGCTAACGTGGGTTGGTATAAAGAGCGCACATCAGGAGTATCGAATAAGGTGAAAGGTCGTACCACAACCGAGAGTCAACTTCAATTGGGGCTGTCAGCTTCATGGGAAATTGATGTTTTTGGTCGAATCGCAAAAAAAACAGAGCAATCAAAGCATTTGTTGGATGCTTCACGAGCCGAGCGCGATGCGATGTGGGTTTCGCTCAGTGCTAAAGTGGCATCGACCTATATAAATTTAAGGGTTCTTCAAGCTCAACTTGATGTAGTCCGGCAGCATATTATAGCTCAACGCAAGGTCGTGGATTTAACTGAAGCCCGACTTGAAGCAGGAATTGCTTCAATGCTTGACGTAACTCAAGCCAAGATAGTGCTATATTCAACCCAGGCCACAGTACCGGTACTTGAAAATTCAATTACCTCAACTATCAATTCGTTGGCTATCTTAACCGGCACTTATTATCAGGATATTGCGCCATTAGTGGCTACTGCTCAGCCACTCCCCGATTATCATAAATTGGTTGCCACAGGGTTGCCAACAGAGTTGCTGCGTCGCAGGCCCGATATAGTTGAAGCAGAAGCTAATTTGGCTGCCGCTGCTTCAGCGCTTGGCATTGCAAAGAAGGATTTTTTGCCAACTCTGTCAATCACCGGCACTTTCGGAACCGAGAGCCGTAACGTCAATGATCTCTTCTCATCGCAAGCAGTAGTCTATACCATAGCGCCTACCCTTTCGTGGACTATATTTTCCGGTTTCTCGAGATCATATAACGTTGCCAATGCTCGAAGAAATTTTGAGATAGAAATTGACAATTATAATTTAACGGTTATGAACGCAGTTGCAGAAACCGATAATGCAATGAGCGATTATTTGACCTCACTCAGGCATATTGACATTCTTAGGAATGTGGTTGATCAGAGCCAGCAATCGTTAACTCTCTCGGTTGACCTGTATAAACAAGGATTGACAAACTTCTCCAACGTGTCAGATGCTCAAGTAAATTTGCTTGAGTATCAAAATTCGTTGGTAGTAGCAAAGGGCGATGCGTTAACTTCCTTAATAAGCCTCTACGAAGCTCTTGGAGGAGGTTGGGATAATGCCCCTTCATCAAAGTAGATAACATTTGGAATAAAATAAAAATAGCTATGAACTATTCTTCCCAACTTTCTTTATTGACGATTGCATTGGCCGTTTCATTAACGATGGTTTCATGCCATAAGGATAATAAAGCTGACGATAAAACAGCTGAACCGTTAACCGTGAGTGTTGCCTACCCATCAATAGATTCAATAACTATTACCCGAGAATACCCCGGTCAATTGTCATCGGTCAAATCGCTCGACGTGGTTGCTCGTGTAAACGGTGTAGTTCGCAAAATTTACTTTAATGATGGGCAATACGTGAAGAAAGGTGACATCTTGTTTTCCATAGAGGATACGAAATATCGTGATGCAGTCAGGCAAGCAGAGGCTCAATTAGCCACGGCCGAGGCTACTGCTGATTATGCCACTCGCCAGCATGCTGCAATGAAAAAGGCCTTTACAAGTCAGGCTGTTTCACAAATGGATGTTATTAAGGCCGAAAGTGCTATGAATGAAGCCAATGCTTCTATCTCAAGTGCGAAGGCTACCTTAGAGCTTGCAAAAACAAATTTGGGTTATTGCACTGTCAGAGCTTTAAGCAACGGACATATTGCAGCGTCAAACGTGGTCGAGGGACAACTCGTAACAGGCGAAGACTCGCCTGTGGTGCTCACAACTATTTACGATGACTCGACCGTATATGCAAACTTTGCTGTTGAGGATGCTCAATATGTAAAACTTTGTGATAGCAAATCAAAGAATATTATCAATCTTGACAGTGTGGCAGTTACGTTCAACGATAACATGATTGCACCCGTAGCAGGAAAACTTGATTATGTGGCGCCTGATGTAAACGCCGGAACCGGAACAATTGAGCTTCGCTTGATAATCCCAAATAAAGAGGGTGTGCTGAAAAGCGGTATGTATGTCAAGGTGCATTTACCGGTGGAGGTATCGCCTGAAGCTATTTTAGTAAAAGATGCCGCCGTTTCTACCGACCAAAGAGGAAAATATGTCTATACGGTAAACGATAAAAATCAAGTCGTTTATTCTGCAATCAATGTTGGTGATATTTACAACGACTCACTCAGAGTAGTGGTTTCGGGGCTGACTGCGCAGGATAAGTATGTAACTGAAGCGCTACTGAAAGTTAAGCCGGGAATGACTGTCAATCCTGAAGTTGTAAAGTAACCTTAGCTGCATAACTTACTATGTTTTCAAGATTTTTCATCAATCGCCCTATTTTTGCAACGGTGATTGCAATCATAATGGTTTTTGCCGGAATCCTAACGGTTAAGACTCTTCCTGTAGCACAATATCCGGATATAACTCCTCCCACAGTGCAAGTTTCGGCAACCTATCCAGGTGCAGATGCGAAAACGGTTGCCGAAACAGTAGGTGTGCCGATTGAGCAGCAAGTCAACGGAGTTGAGGGAATGATGTATATGAGTTCGACATCAAGTTCTGATGGTTCATATTCTCTTCAAATTACTTTTGAAAATGGCACAGACGTGGATATGGCAGCCGTTAAGGTTCAAAATCGCGTAGCTTTGGCAGAGCCCTCGCTTCCATCTTCAGTTCAGGAGCAGGGTGTATCCGTGACATCTCGGTCATCGAATATTATTCTGTTTATAGCTCTCGAGGGGGACTCGGTACATAATTATTCTGACTTGTATTTGACAAATTATGCAAATTTGAATATTGTTGATGAGCTCTCCCGACTTGAGGGTGTTGGCGGAGTGAATGCATTTGGTGCCGGAGAATACTCGATGCGTATTTGGTTGAAACCTGAAGTTATGAACGCACGCGGAATTACGCCGGCCGATGTGGTTTCAGCAATAGAATCGCAAAATATGCAAGTCTCAGCAGGTGCAGTAGGTATATCGCCGGTAAATTCAGGTGAAGCATTTCAATACACTCTGACTTCTCAGGGCCGGCTTGTCACTCCTGCTCAATTTGGTGATATAATAATAAAAGTGTCAGACGATGGTTCGATACTCCGTTTACGAGATATTGCTACGATCGACCTTGGCAGTGAGTCATACGGAACAACTTCGTCAGTTTCAGGTCATAATGCCGGATTACTTGGAATCTATCAGTTGCCGGGTGCTAATGCCCTCGATGTGGCCAAACGAGTAGAAAAGAAGCTTGATGAATTGCAGACATATTTCCCGGAGGGTGTACATTATCGCGTTATTATGGACACTACTCAAGTGGTATCTTCATCAATTGACAATCTGTTAATCACATTTGCAGAGACATCTCTGATTGTGATGATTGTCATTCTGATTTTTTTGCAAAGTTGGAGAGCTGTTGTTATTCCTATGCTGACAATTCCGGTGTCGCTCATTGCAACCTTTGCGGTGATGAAGCTGATGGGATTTACTCTCAACACTTTAACCCTTTTTGGTTTAGTTCTCGCTATTGCAATTGTGGTCGACGATGCAATAGTGGTAGTGGAAGATTGTGCGCGTATTGTGGATAAACGGCTTATGACGCCCCGTCAAGCTGCTCTAAAAGCGATGAAAGAGCTTCAGGGGCCTATTGTTGGAGAAGTGCTGGTATTGTTATCCGTGTTTATTCCAACGGCCTTTATCTCAGGAATCAGTGGGCAATTGTATAAACAATTCGCGCTGACAATCGCGGTTTCAACCGCCTTTTCCGGTTTTAATGCTTTAACGTTCACTCCCGCTATGTGTGCGCTTTTTCTTAAGCCCCGCACTACTTCTCGCTTTTTCGTTTATCGCTGGTTTAATGCCGGATGGGCGAAAACTCTCAGCGGTTACTCTTCCCTGATAACACGCATGGTAAAGCGTCCGGGGATTGCATTGGGTATATATGCAATAGCTTGCGCAGTTGCCTTCTGGGGATTTATACAATGGCCGTCTTCGTATATTCCCGAAGAGGATAACGGCTACTTTGTGGCTTCAGTACAATTGCCTACAGGTGCTTCTCTTGATCGTACCGAAAAGGTAGTTAATGAAGTAACGGATCGACTGCTCGCAATGGATAATGTCGAAAATGTGATATCGATGAGTGGCATATCGTTCATGGGTGGTGGCAACACAAGCAACTATGGCTCATTTTTCGTAATGCTCAAGCCATGGAACGAGCGTAAGGGTAAGGAAAATGATGTATTTTCCATAATTGATAAAGTAAATGCTGAAATGGCCGATATTCAAGAGGCCGTGATTTTCTCAATTAATCCTCCGGCAATACCCGGTTTGGGGCAATCATCGGGATTGGAACTCCAACTTCTCGACATCAACTCACTGGGCCCCGATGCAATGAAAGAGGCATTGGATCAAATAACAGAGAAAGCTGAGTCTGACCCTCGATTTGCATCTGTCAGGTCGTTATATCAGGGTACGGTGCCTCAATATAGGTTGAATATTGATCGCGATAAGGTCAGGTTACAAAATCTTTCGTTAAGTGAAGTTTATTCCACTCTTTCTGCGTATATGGGAGGATCGTATGTGAACGACTTCGTTGAGTTTGGTCGAGTATATCAGGTTAATATCGAAGGCGCAACATCCTCACGCGACAATATTGATGATCTACGAAGATTGTCGGTTAAGAATGGTGATGGTCAAATGGTCCCTGTTTCATCGTTTATGACTATTGAGCCCGTTATGGGTCAAGCTCAGGTCAATCGGTATAATATGTATGAAACCGCATCGTTGACTGCCACTCCGGCAAAGAATGTCAGCTCCGGTACCGGCATTAAGGCGATGGAGCAGATAGTAGAAGAGGCTGTCGGCACTAACTACTCTTACGCTTGGACCGGCGAGGCCTATCAGGAAACTGAAGCCGGAACAACGGTCACTATGGTGCTACTGTTTGCCGTTATATTAACATTGTTAGTGCTATCTGCCCAATATGAAAGCTGGACTTCACCAATAGCTGTAATCATGTCAATGCCAACAGCTATTCTCGGCACAATAGTTGGTTGCGTGATTATGAATCAAAGTGTGAGCATATACACTCAAATCGGTATTATTCTGCTGCTTGGTTTGTCGGCAAAAAATGCTATCTTGATTATCGAATATGCAATGGATTTCCGAAAGAGCGGTATGGATATCAAGCAAGCTGCTGTAAATGCAGGTAAAATCAGGCTCCGTCCAATAATGATGACTGCATTGGCATTCGTATTTGGTGTTATGCCTATGTTGTTTGCTACCGGGGCAGGAGCCAATAGCCGAATTGCTCTCGGGTGTGCCGTTGTATTCGGGATGGCGATTAATGCGATTTTCGGCACTTTATTTGTACCGAACTTCTACGCTGTGATGCAAAGTTTCAACGAGCGCTATCTCTCCAAACTGTTTACGTCGGCTGATAAATTGCCGACTCCAAGTGATGGACGTCAAGCTGACACCAAAAATGTTGATTCCGGCGCTGACGATAATAATAACCCTACGAGTAACAATAATAACCCTACTTCTAACGTTATTAATTAATGTATATACACAATCATTATTAAAAAGAAGTGACACGTTATTTATTGCGAAATATTCTTATAGTTGCCATCCTGATAGTTACCGCGCTTGCGGCGACTGCTCAGGATGGTTCAGCTTCATATAACTTCCTCAATGTTACCTCTTCATCACGCATTTTTGGCTTGGGAGGGGTTAATATCTCTACGGTTGAAAATGATTTGGCTACAACCGATCAAAATCCGGGACTACTCGGCCCTGAAATGAACAACCAAATCTCGGTTAACTATATGCGCTATCTTGGCGACTCAAACTTTGGCGGGGCACGTTATACTCATGCAGCCGGTGAACGTGGAGCATGGGCTCTTGGCTTCAGATATTTCGGGTATGGGCGCATGAAAGCTGCCGATGAAATGGGGAATATAACCCATGAATTTTCACCCAACGATTTTGCAGTTACAGGAACTTATGCTCACGACATATATGGCTATTTCCGTGGAGGTTTGTCGGTAAAATTCATTTACTCTGCCTACGAACATTATACGGCAGTTGCGCTTGCAACTGATTTGGGCTTCAATTACTATAACCCCGAGAAAGATTTATCGCTTTCTCTGGTAGCCGCAAATTTAGGCGGACAGCTCAAGCGCTTCCATGAAAATTACAATCGACTTCCTATCGACTTACGTTTGGGGTGGTCGCAATCGTTTGGTTCCTTTCCTGTTAGATTTTCCGTTACGGCCTGGAATCTGACTAAATGGAATCTCCCCTATTATAGTTACAAAGGCAGCGAACCTGATGCAGCCCCTGAGTTACAACAATCGTTTGTGTCAAACCTGTTCAGGCATTTGATATTCGGAGCGGATTTTATTCCAAACGACCGATTTTATGTAGCGTTGGGCTACAATTATAAATCCCGCACTGATATGGCTACATATTCTCGAAGTTTTATCTCGGGTTTCTCTATCGCAGCAGGTTTAAATGTTAGCAAATTTGGTGTTGATCTGGCGTTTGCTCAACCCCATTCGGGAGGAACTTCGCTTATGGTGAACCTTCGTCTAAATCTTGACGACCTCTTAAACTTATAGCTTTATTTTTCAGTTTCTTAATTCCTTATAAAATAAGATGATACCAAATATCATTATTGCTATCGATGGATTTTCATCCTCAGGGAAAAGCACTATGGCCCGACAGCTTGCTAAAACCGTGGGCTATCGTTATGTTGACTCCGGAGCGATGTATAGAGCGGTAGCTTTATATGCTCTTAAGAACAATCTTTTTATTGACTCCACTCCCGATGTTGATGCGATTGTTGCTTCGCTTCCTGACATTAAAATTGATTTCAAACTCATGCCGGACGGGAGTCAGCACACTTTGCTCAACGGTCAGGATGTTGAAAATGAAATTCGTTCATTCGGAGTATCAAATGCAGTATCACCGGTTGCCGCAATCCCTGAAGTACGCCATGCTATGGTTGCATTGCAACAAGCCCTTGGTAAACAAAAGGGAATAGTTATGGATGGACGTGATATAGGAACTACTGTTTTCCCAGATGCCGAACTAAAACTTTTTGTGAATGCTACGGCTGAGAATCGTGCGAAACGCAGGTTTAAGGAGCTTCAGGAAAAGGGTGACAATCATTCTACTTTTGAGCAGGTGCTGGAAAATGTATTGTCACGCGATCATATTGACATGACTCGTAGCGAAAGTCCTCTCCGTAGAGCCGATGACGCCATTGATATAGATAACTCTAATATGACAATTGATGAGCAAAACTCTTTACTTTTGGAGTTGTTCAACAATAAAATCAAGGAGCTTACCGCAACAAAATAATTGATAGAGCCTATATGAAAACACCCGTTGTTGAAATTGATAATGGCTCCGGATTTTGTTTCGGTGTAGTTAATGCTATAAAAAAAGCGGAGGAAGCTCTTTCGAGCGGTACTCCACTTTATTGCATTGGTGATATCGTCCACAACAGCGATGAGGTTGAGCGTTTAAAGGCTAAAGGCTTGATTACAATCAACCACTCGGCGTTATCCTCCTTGACGGGAAAAAATGTGTTGTTGAGAGCTCATGGCGAACCCCCATCCACCTATGAAGCTGCAAAAAAATGCAATGTTAATTTGATTGATGCTACGTGCCCTGTTGTGCTGAAATTGCAACATCGTATTCAGCAGGCTTATCAATCATTTGGGGCTTCTCGGCAGATAGTTATTTACGGTCAGCCCGGACACGCTGAGGTTAATGGCCTTGTAGGGCAAACCAACTCTACTGCAATCGTAGTGCATGATATCGAAGATTTACAAAAAATTGACTTCTCGCGCCCCGTTGAACTATATTCTCAAACAACTAAATCGTTGACAGGTTTTCGCGAAATCATAGCGGAAATCACAAAAAGGATTGAGCCGGGAGTGTCGTTTAATTATTACGACACAATTTGTAGGCAGGTGGCGAACCGCGTTGAGAATCTCCGTTTGTTTGCTGCTAATCATGATGTGGTGCTCTTTGTGTCAGGCTCTCAGAGCAGTAACGGTCGATTCCTGTTTGAACAGTGCAATGAAGTTAATCGGCTAACGCATTTTATCTCTAATCCGTCAGAAATAGATGTTGAATGGTTAACTAATGCCAAGTCAATAGGAATATGTGGAGCTACCTCTACCCCACGCTGGCTCATGGAACAGGTTAGAGATAAAGTCAATCAATTAATAACAAACTTTACAGCTGAATAAATTCATATATGGATAGTTTTGTGGCAATAGATGTTGAAACTGCAAATAATCATCCAACGTCAGTTTGCTCAATAGGCGCAGTGAAGGTTTTAAACGGACGTATAGTTGATTCAATTCATCGCTTTGTCAAGCCTGAGCCAAACTTTTATTTTCGCTATTTCACTGAGAATATCCACGGAATTGATCACACGATGACCGATGAGGCCCCTACGTTTGACCGTGTATGGCCTGATTTTGTTGATTTCATTGGAGATTTGCCGTTAGTGGCACATAATAAGGCTTTCGATGAAAAATGCATTAAAGCGTGTTTTCGTTGCTATAGGCTTGAATATCCTGACTATCCTTTCTATTGCACTTATATGGCAGCCCGTAAAAAACTGCCTAAAGCTGTAACGGGAGGGTATTCGTTGCCGGTTTTATGCGACTTTTTTGCAATTCCGTTTTACAATCATCATGATGCTTTAGCTGATGCCAAAGCTTGTGCTCAACTTGCTATGACAATTTTATGAAAACAATCCGATTTATTTTAGCAGTTATATTACCCGCATTGGTTGTAGCATGCAGCCACAAGGGACAGTCAACATCAGCGAGTCATGACTCAATACTGAAACTCAAAATCGATTCCCTGATTCCATATTATACTGAGCGTTTACGCATCGACACTATCAGTGAAATGCAACGACAAGAGATTATCTGTGAAATATTGTCGCGCGCCGAAATGTTGCGAAGTTCAGGGGATACGATTATGGCTGATTATTTCCTGTCAGCAGTAAGCCCAGATAAATAAAACACTTAGCCCCGGTTCCCCAATTGAGTGTAGTGGCATGAGATTCACATGGTAAATCGACTCAACCGACTGCGGCCGTCATCGACAGCCAAAGCATCCGTATGGGATTGGCGCATCGTGGCTTGAATCCTTCATGCGATTAAACAGAAACTACGAACAAATTCTTCACACTTCAAAGAGGATTGCAATGGCAGCATGCGCAATATTTATGTTGCAGCTTGTATAATCCAACTCCACCACGAAATCCTTACATATCATTATTCTTACTTATCCGTGGCATGAGTTACCATTGCCCCGGCCAATCGTCATGGATCTGCGTCCGCTTGTTTCGGTCACAATGCAACCGCGTTGCTCCCTCACTGCGCGAACACATCTGCATAACGCTTGACCGCCTCAGTATTTAACAAATATTGGGGAACCGGGTCTTACAATGGTAAAGGCAGATAATCACCTGT